>DAOVQI010000174.1 GCA_030628785.1 Bacteroidota bacterium | reverse complement strand
TCATTCCCTGTTAAATATTGTCCGCCCTGTGTAATTGCGTTGCACCACTTCGTGGATTACACAGGGCAAGCAATTTCACAGGGTAAACTTCCTTGCGGGGCAGGCAGGGCAGGCCCAGTGAAATACTGCTTCACAGTAATGGCTTTGCCATTATTTCACAGGGCAGGCGTCGTATTTCACCCCAGAGAAATAGAAAGAATTTCACGGGGTAAACGGGGCAGGCCCGTAACACGTATCCAATCCCATTTGTGCAATACCCGGATCAAAAAACACAAATTATTTGGAAACCATTGGTGAAAAATTTAGATTTACAGCTATTATTATTGCCATTACAAATACCAAAAAGCACCAACTCAATAAAATATCAAATTATGACCGCAATTACAAATTCCAAAAAAGTACCAAAAGATTTTAAACGCAGGGAATTTCTTAAAGTCTCTGCAATATCTGGTTTGGGTGTTGCCCTTGCACCTAATTTTGTTTTCGGGAAACCGGCAAACACTGAAAAAGTAAGAATCGGATTAATTGGTGTGGGAGGACGCGGAAGAAGTCATCTCGGCAACCTCTTAAGAAGAGATGATGTAATTGTTCCGGCAATTTGTGATATCGATCCTGATGCCAATGAACAATCACAAAACATGATAACAAAGGCCGGTCAAAAAAAGGCGGTTGTATATGACAAAAGTGAATTTGCCTTCCTGGATTTACTTGCACGTGAAGATATTGACGCAGTGATCATATCCACACCATGGCTCTGGCACACCAGAATGGCTGTTGCGGGCATGAAAGCAGGTAAACGTGTAGGTGTTGAGGTTTCAGCAGCCAATACACTACAGGAATGCTGGGACCTGGTAAATACTTCTGAAGAAACCGATGTTCCATGCATGATCCTCGAAAATGTCTGTTATCGCCGGGATGTAATGGCCGTTCTGAATATGGTTCGTCAGGGTGTTTTTGGAGAATTAGCCCATTGCCGTTGTGGTTACCGGCACGACCTGAGAGGTGTAAAATTTAATCCGGGAGTTGTATTTGGTAAAGACGCCGAAGGGGAAGCCAGATGGCGGACACAACACTCGATTTACCGAAACGGTGATGTTTATCCCACACATGGCGCCGGCCCAATCGCCACCATGCTTAACATCAACCGGGGAAACCGTTTTGTTTCAATCACATCAACAGCTACCAAAGCGAGTGGATTACACAACTATATTGTTAATCACCCTGAAGGCGGAAAAGATCATCCTAATGCAAAAATCAAATGGAAACTGGGGGACGTGGTTACTTCACTCATTACAACCGCAAATGGTGAAACGGTCCTTGTTACGCACGACACTAACCTACCAAGGCCATATTCCCTGGATTTCAGTGTGCAGGGAACAAAAGGATTAACTGATTTTGATGATCATACAAAGAGAATATATATTGAAGGTACAAGCCAACCACACCGTTGGGATGACATGAACGAAGGATGGCTTAGAAAATATGATCATCCATTGTGGAAACGGTATGGAGAATATGCCGAAGGAGCCGGGCATGGAGGCATGGATTTCTTCGTTGTTCATGCTTTTGTTGAATCTCTCAAGAGGAATGAACAACCTCCTATTGATGTTTACGATGCCGCAGCATGGAGTGCTATTACACCACTCTCGGAAAAATCAATTACTCATGGAAGCGAGCCACAGGCATTCCCTGATTTCACAAGAGGTCGGTGGGTAACCAATAAACCCATTTTTGCTGTAATGGGAGATGAATATTAATAATTTTTACCTGGTGGGTAAATGAAAAGCATGGACGTATCTTTTATTCCATGCTTTTCGCATATTTTTCATATTAACTATTTAAATTAGAACAAAATGGCACTAAATTCAATTGACTGGACAATTGTTGGAATATTTTTTGTTATTGTTCTTTCCATCGGATGGTTCGCATCCAAAACTGCCGGCAAAGACACCACGCAGTTTTTCCTGGGAGGGCGCGGGATGCCATGGTGGCTTTTGGGAATTTCGATGGTAGCCTGTACCTTTTCAGCCGATACGCCTAACCTGGTAACCGGAATGGTTCGTGAGAATGGAGTTGCCAAAAACTGGGCGTGGTGGGCATTTCTGATCACCGGAATGGTTACGGTATTCATTTATGCAAAACTCTGGAGGCGATCCAATGTTTTAACCGATCTTGAATTTTACGAAAAACGATATAGTGGAAAGGCTGCTTCTTTCCTGCGAGGGTTCAGGGCAGTGTATCTCGGATTATTTTTCAACTGTCTGATCATGGGAACCGTCACCCTGGCTGCTATTAAGATCGGAGCCGTAATGCTTGGCTTAAAACCCTGGGTTACGGTCGTTGGAGCTTCCGTAGTTGTTGTCCTATATGCTGGATTGGGTGGTTTAAAAGGTGTAATCTGGGCTGATTTCTTTCAGTACAGCATTGCCATGTTCGGGGCTGTATTCGCTGCAGTAGTTGCTGTAAGCCAACCTGAAGTGGGAGGCTTAAGTAATTTACTAACCAATCCTGCCTTGCAGGATAAACTATCCTTTACGCCTGATTTTTCCGATCCTTCTTTTTTTGTCCCCTTATTAATCATCCCCATTGCGGTTCAATGGTGGGCTGTCTGGTATCCCGGTGCTGAACCGGGTGGCGGAGGATATATTGCCCAGCGAATGCTCGCTGCAAAAGATGAAAAAAATGCCATTGGAGCTACCCTGCTATTCAACTTCGCCCATTATGCACTTCGCCCATGGCCGTGGATCATTGTGGCTCTTGCTTCAATTATCATATATCCTGACCTGGCATCCATAAAAGCCGAGTTTCCGGCAATTACTGGAGAATACCTGAAAGACGATATTGCCTACCCGGTTATGCTCTCGAAAATAGGTCCCGGCTGGTTGGGATTGGTGGTTGCTTCCCTCATTGCAGCTTATATGTCAACCATTGGAACTCACCTGAATTGGGGATCTTCTTATTTGGTCAATGATTTCTACAAACGGTTTGTAAATCCTAAGGCGCCTGAGAAGAAATTGGTCCTGATAGGACGCCTTTCTACCATATCTCTAATGGTGATTGCAGGACTTATTGCATTAGTATTCCTTGAAGATGCTACCCAGGCATTTAATATTCTGCTGCTGTCAGGAGCGGGATCCGGTCTGATTTATCTGTTAAGATGGTTCTGGTGGAGAATTAATGCATGGACTGAAGTATTTGCCATGGTCGTGGCTACCATTGTCGCTGTGATCCTTATTTTTGTCGTTAATGACCTTGCGCTGGCAAATACTTTCAGCGGAGTTTATCCATTACCTGAAAATTTCCATGAACTTGATCCAAAAGCGCTTTCAGGAACTGTATTTCCCATAAAGCTTATTTTAGCTGTCGTTTGTACAACCATTGCCTGGGTCCTTGGAATGCTTTTAACAAGACCGGAAAGTAAAGAGACACTAAGAAGTTTCTACCGGTTGACAAGACCCGGTGGGCCCGGTTGGAGCAAAATTGTAAAAGAGGCTGTAGCTGATGGTGATTTTATTGACGAAAAAGACAAAGGACTTGCATGGGAAATGCCCTTACAGATACTGTGTGTATTTATCGGCTGCATTGTCATTTATTCCTTCTTGTTTTCAATCGGAAGCTTTGTATATCATGATGTCTTGTGGGGAACCATACTGGCATTTATAGCAGCAGCAGGCATTGTATTTCTATTTAAATCCTTCAAAAAGCTACGTGCTGATTGATTCCTGAACACCAATTAACTTATGGAACACGATACCAGAGAAATCCTTGAAAACTTTCGGATTCCCGGTAAATTCATATCCACTGAGGTTAATAAAACCGGGCTTATAAACGACACTTATATTGCTGTATTTGATGACAATAATCAGCAAACCAGTTTCGTGCTCCAAAGGATAAACACGCTTGTTTTCACTAAACCTGTTGAAGTAATGGCCAATATTGACCTGATCCTTGCCCACCAGGCAAAGAAAGTCATGCTTGATCCGGATCATCCGGATCCCAAACGCGGAGTGCTGAAACTTGTTTATGCTAAAAATGGAAGATCATTTTATCAGGATACAGATGATAACTATTGGAGGGTATATTATTTGATTGAGAATACAGTGGGTTTTGACGTGGCTGAAACAGAAGCACAAGCTTATGAAGCAGCAAAAATGTTTGGAAGATTTGGTAATTACCTGAGTGACATGGATGTAAAACAAATACATGTTACTATTCCTGATTTTCATAATATCGTTAAACGTTATGAGGCACTGGAATTGTCGTCTAAAAAAGACGAAGTAAACCGGAAGGACAAATGCCTAAAGGAAATTGATTTTGCACTGGACAGGAAATACCTGTGCGATACCATTACTGGTCTTCTCCGGGAGAATAAGATCCCTGTAAGGGTAACACATAACGACACAAAGATCAATAATGTCCTGATGGACCGTGAAACCCTGAAGGGATTATGTGTTATCGATCTGGATACGGTAATGCCTGGCACTGTTTTATCGGATTTTGGTGATATGGTACGGACATTCACCAACTCGGTCAATGAGGATGTCCCGGATGTATCAAAAGTTGAAATGCGTTTAAATATTTTCAGGGCAATGGCAGAGGGATACTTATCAGAAGCAAACGATTTTCTCACTCCTGTGGAAAAATCCAACCTGGTCTATGGCGGTAAACTAATAACCCTTATGCAAGGTATCAGGAATTTAACTGATTATTTAAAGGGAGATGTTTACTACAAGATTGATTATCCGGAACACAACCTTGACAGAACACGGAATCAGTTTGCCCTGATACGCTCTATTGAAGAACAGGAGAAGAAAATGGAAGAAATAATTGAAAATTTATAGTTTTTTTTATTTAAGCTATGGGAACCAACCAGGTAAATAGGAGATGAGGTATAAAAGGAAATGGAATATTGGAGTGTTGTCCCGAAGGGATGCTTTTGACACAGTTAGCCATTATTCCATTTTTCCATTTTTCCAGTATTCCATTGTTCCAGTATTCCGGATATTATTAAAATATAAAATATTATGAAAATTATCAACTTAAATGAAGAATACGAAAAGCTATACTTTGTTTGTCTTGAAGATTGGTCTGATGAAATAAAGGAAGCAGGAGATCATAAAGAAAACTGGTATATAAAGATGAAAGATAAAGGTCTCTGCGTAAAACTGGCTCTGGATGATAATGGAGAGGTCGGTGGTATGATCCAGTATGTTCCGATTGAACATTCACTCGCTGAAGGAAAAGATCTTTACTTTATTAACTGCATCTGGGTTCATGGGTATAAAAAAGGTAGAGGTAATTTTCAGAAGAAAGGAATGGGAAAGGCATTACTTCAGGCAGCTGAAGATGATGCAAAAGCCAGGGGAAAGAAAGGTGTCGTTGCCTGGGGTATCCCTTTTCCGTTCTGGATGAAGGCATCATGGTTTAAGAAGCAGGGGCATACTAAAGTGGATAAACAAGGATTTTTTGGACAGATCCTGTTATGGAAACCTTTCACAAAAGACGCCGTCGCCCCAAAATGGATAAAACAAAAGAAAAAACCTCAAAAAATACCTGGTAAGGTCGTTGTTACCAGTTTTATTAATGGATGGTGTCCTGCCCAAAATATAGTATTCGAAAGAGCAAAAAAAGCTGCTTCCGAATTCGGAGACAAAGTAGTATTCCGGAAGATAGATACATTTGACAGAGAAGTTCTGATTGAATGGGGAATTTCTGATGCATTATACATAGATAACAAAGCGGTCCGAACTGGTCCACCGCCATCCTATGAAAGAATAAAACGAAAAATTGCAAAAAAAGTCAAAAGGTTACCAAAATGGGAATTTCCCAATTCTCCTGCTTGAGCCGGATATTATAGCCACTTAATTTCTAAAACATTCTGATTCCTTCATTTTTTCGTCATCTTCTTATTATCTTCATTTCCGGATTATGATACAGCGCAAAATAATCGTTGGAAAGGGCTAATAAAACATGAGCAAAAAATGCCACCCATATGTTACCTGTGATCAGGGTTATTATACACAAAATTATCCCAAACGGTATTGCGCCAATAGCTTCTTTAAACCCTTTAGGAATATGAGTACATGCATAAATTGAGGTGTTAATAGCAATAGCGGGCCATACACCAATTATATGCACCCACGAAAACAAAAGAATGCCTCTGAATAAAAATTCATAAGCTAATAAATAAGCTATCCAGATCAAAGAATTAACTATTATCAATTTTATATTCCATTCTTTAATCCTTATCTGTGGGTAATGCTTCAAATTTTCAGGTTTGCCGGATACAAAAAAAATAATTGGGATCAGAATAGCGCTCAATAATAAAATCCAATAAAAGGAAGTCAATAAATTGCTGAATTTTAAACCATAATCGGTAAGATTACAGGGAAAAACCACAAAAAATATAAGAAATGGTATTATACCAAACATTATTATTCCGAACAGTTTCTGAAATACTATGATCAGTATCAGGGATTTATCCTTCCCGTACCTTTTTTTGCATAAACGCTGCAGGAAATCACTGTTTGTAAAGAACCAGAAAACTATAAAACCAATACCTATTAGGGCAATTGAAGTTACAGGTTCAAGAGAATAGGATTGCCAGGCAAAAGAAATATCCATAGAATAGTTGTATTAGTGAAAATAGGAGTATTGAGATTTATGTTACCAAAATATAATTAATAGTTAAACTTTTTAATTTAATTTTATCCCGAACACAAGTTATTAAATTACAATCATTATGAAAAAAGGTATAACAGAAAAACAACATTTCTTTTTGATTATTAAATTAATCATATT
>DAOVQI010000168.1 GCA_030628785.1 Bacteroidota bacterium | reverse complement strand
TTCACCATCTTACCACCCTGGCACCGGACCATTTTGGCGTATATCGGTTACGTTCTATTCTTTATTGGTTTTGTATATACTGTCGTAACCGTTTATACAAGGGGATTGCGGGCAATAATTCGTGAACGAACAGCAGAAATCAGAGAACAAAAAGATGAAATTGAGGAAAAGAACCGTGATATTGTAGCTAGCATCCAGTATGCAAGCCGCATACAAACCGCTTTACTTCCACCCGGAGATTATATCAAAGAATTATTTCCCGAGCGTTTTATCCTGTTTCTACCACGCGATATCGTGAGCGGAGATTATTATTGGATGACCAAGAAAAACAACAAAATTTTTACAGTTACAGCAGATTGTACAGGACACGGCGTGCCGGGAGCATTTATGAGTATGCTGGGTGTAGCGTTTCTGAACGAGATCACAAGTAAAGTGAAAGATATTCATGCTAATGAAATCCTTGATCAATTGCGTGACCAGGTGGTAAAATCCTTGCGCCAAACCGGTGAGACCGGAGAAAGCCAGGATGGTATGGATTTAGCATTGTATATACTCGATACAGAAAAAATGAAACTCGAGTTTGCCGGAGCCAATAATCCTTTATTCTTATTTCGAAACAAAGAACTAGAAGTAATAAAACCCGACAAAATGCCTATTGGCATTAGCATGAAAATCGATTTGCCTTTTACTAACCATGTCATTGATGTTAAAAAAGGAGATCTCCTTTATACCTTCTCTGATGGATATCCTGACCAATTCGGTGGTCCGGATAACAGAAAATTTATGATTAAAAAATTTAAATTGTTACTTGGTGAAATTCTGGAAAAACCAATGGATGAGCAGAAAAAAATCCTTGAAGATACATTGAAAGAATGGATGGCTGAAACCTCTCAGATCGATGATGTACTGGTTATCGGAGTTAAGGTGTAGTTATAAAAAATTGTATTGTCTGCGAAACCCGAAAACAGAGAACTGAAAACCATTCACCTCTTTGGAGGATGTGAATGCTTTAAGACAAATTCAAGAATTGCTTTCTGGGACTCCCCCTTCTCCTCCATAAACCCCTGATGCCCGCTGTTTTCCAATGTGACTAATTTCCCGTTTCCCGGCAACCCGACCTTTTCAATGATGGTTTCATATGGAATATAATTATCCTTTTTCCCCAGGATCCAGAGAAAAGGCGAAGAAGTACCCGCCAGTAACTTTCTCCGATCAGGCCGTACCATCATACCATTCAATGTCGCAACAATTCCCTTATCAGGTGTTTGTCGGGCAATCTCTTTTGCAAACTCAACTTCTTCCTTCAACTTATCTAAATTATCATTTGCGAATGCATTTGGAATATTGACATTACAAATCATATCCTTCCGGCCTTCAAGTACCAGATTAATTTCCCGTTCCCTTTTTACAATTGTCTCTGGAGTGTCGGAAAGAGGGTGTGCATGAAATAATGAGAATCCATTCAACCGTTCGGGAAATAACTCCAGAAAGGCAAGCGTTACATAACCTCCCATTGAATGTCCAATTAAGTATACTTTATCCAATTTCAAATGATCCATAACGGCTTTAACCGATTCAGCGATTAGCGCCATAGTATGTGTTTCTCCAATAATCCCTGACCCACCATGCCCCGGGAGATCAATCCTGATAACACGGCAATGTTGAGTAAGCGAAGAAGAAAAATCATCCCAGATATTGAGGGATTCCAGGTAACCATGTAACAATACAACCGGTATTCCTTTACCCTTATCACTAAATCTGATATTGATCTTCTTAAACTGAATGGATTTTATCATAAAATTTGGTTCTGATTTTTCAACCTTTAACGAGTAACGGCTATTCAATTGCAGAAAGAAATTTCGAATTAACTATTAACCAACAACTTATAACTTCCTGAAAAATTATTCAGATTATGTTGATAAACATTGTAAAAACATACTTATGAACATAGCTTCGCAAAATAATTAAAAAGGTTAAAGCTATTCAAATGAAACTGCTAAATTTGAATGATTGTGGAATAAGGCTAAGGCTAAGGCTGAGGCTGAGGAAGGCAAAAGGGTGATAAGATTAATAAATACAAAAAACAGAGACAGAAAAGACCCACTAAAATGTTAGGTTTGTAATTAATAAATGGTTCTGATTTTGTTTACTCTACCTTTAACAATACAATGACTAATACATATTGAATAAAGAAATAAAACCAGATTAAGTAATACCTTCAAGTAGAATAAAAAATGATACGAGTAAAAAAATAATAATTTCTAACTTGAATATGAATAATACGATAACTATTTAAAAACTATAACATTAACTTAAAACAAAAAGGGAAATATGTTTAATACTTAAAAATAAGTATAAAATGAAAGGAATAGTGCCTATGTTGTAGCTTCGGCGTAAGCATAAGGCAAAAATGAAAGTCGAAAATCCTTAGCCTTAGCCTAAGCCTTAGCCTTTAATATCACTAAGCTTGAAAAAATGTTGTAACATTTTGATTATTAACATATGTTTTTGAAATTCCGATACATCAAGTTAATTAACATCCATTAAAATAATACTCATGAGACGTTTTTTTGGTTCGTCAGTTACAAAGAAATTGGTAATGGCCCTTGCCGGTCTTTTTTTGATTACTTTTCTGATCGTTCATTTGACCATTAATCTTTTTCTCCTGTCAGATGACCCCGATCCTTTCAACAAAGCTGCCCATTTTATGGCCTCCAATCCGCTCATAAAAATATTTGAAGTGGTCCTGATGGGAGGTTTTCTCATCCATATCATTTGTGGAGTAATATTACAAATACAAAACTGGATGGCAAGACCAAAACGGTATAAAGTAACCTATCCGTCCCAAACCTCTTTTTTCTCAAAATACATGATCTATTTAGGGATAATCATCTTGATCTTCCTTTTCCTGCATTTTATGAATTTTTTCTTTATAAAACTAGGTTGGGTTGAAGGAGATCATGAAAATTTTTATGGAATAGCCCATGATCTGTTTCACATGCCGCAGTATCTGGTTATTTATCTTTTTTCTTTTCTTATACTGGCATTTCACCTGAATCATGCATTTCAATCTGCATTTCAAACACTTGGCCTCAATCACGCTAAATACACTCCGGTAATCAAAGGAATTGGTTTGGTTTATTCGATCGTTGTACCTGTAGGTTATAGCATTATTCCAATCGTTATTTATTTTTTCAAATAAGAATCCGAAAAACAACTCTATATTATGACAAAATTAGATGCAAAGATCCCTGAAGGTCCTTTAGCGGAAAAATGGACTAAATATGAAGCTTCAGTTAATCTGGTCAATCCTGCGAATAAAAAAAACCTTGATATTATTGTTGTTGGAGCCGGAGCAGCAGGGGCATCCGCGGCAGCATCTCTTGCTGAGTTAGGATATAACGTAAAAGTTTATGTGTTTCAGGATTCCTCACGAAGAGCACATTCAATTGCTTCACAAGGCGGTATTAACGCAACTAAGAATTACAAAAATGACGCTGATAGTGATTATCGTTTATTTTACGATATGATTAAGGGAGGTGATTTTCGAGCAAGGGAAGCTAATGTTTACCGTGCGGCTGAAATAAGTAACAATATCATTGACCAATTTGTTGCTCAGGGAGTCCCATTTGCAAGAGAATATAGTGGCTATCTTGCTAACCGTTCGTTCGGAGGAGTACAGGTTTCCAGAACTTTTTACGCCCAGGGACAAACAGGACAACAATGTACATTAGCTGCATACCAGGCATTAAGCAGACAAATACATGCTGGTAAAGTAGAAATGTTCAGTCGTCGGGACATGCTTGATCTGGTAGTTATAGACGGGAAAGCCAGGGGAATAATAACAAGAAATTTAATTACGGGTGAGATTGAGCGACATTCTGCCCATGCTGTTGTTCTTGCCACCGGAGGCTTTGGAACAATATATTACCTGTCAACACTTGCAATAAATTCAAACGGTTCAGCTGCTCTGGCAGCCTATAAAAAAGGGGCATTTTTAGCCAATCCAAGTCTGGCACAGATTCATCCCACCTGTATACCCGTTCTCAATGATTACCAGTCCAAACTTACACTCATGTCTGAATCCCTGAGAAACGACGGAAGAGTTTGGGTACCAAAGGAAAAGGGAGATAAAAGACCAGCTAACGAAATACCGGAGGAAGAAAGAGATTATTATCTTGAGCGCAAATACCCTGCTTTCGGGAACCTTGTTCCCAGAGATGTTGCTTCCAGGGCGGCTAAAGAACGTTGTGACGCAGGTTATGGAGTCGGAGATACAGGATTGGCAGTATATCTGGACTTCAAAGATGCCATTAAGAATCAAGGATATGATACCATTAAGGCTAAATACGGAACTCTTTTTGGTTTGTATCTCAAAGTTACAGGGATAAACCCTTACGAAGAACCCATGCGAATATATCCTGCTTCTCATTATACAATGGGCGGATTATGGGTTGATTACAATCTAATGACTACCATAGCAGGGTTGTATGCTATCGGAGAGGCCAATTTCTCTGATCATGGTGCTAATCGCCTGGGTGCAAGTTCGCTTATGCAATGCTCCGGTGATGGATACTTTATCTTACCCGTTACTATTGGTGATTACCTGGCTGACCAAATAAAAGTTCCAAAAATCTCTACAGATACACCGGAGTTTGAAAAAGCTGAAAAAGCAGTAAAAGAAAAACTCAATAAACTTTTATCAGTAAAAGGAACCCAAACTCCAACATCTTTTCATAAACGACTAGGCCATATATTGTGGACTTATTCCGGAATGAAAAGGAATGAAAAAGGGTTAAAAAAAGCTCTCAAACTGGTAAACGAACTTAAAGAAGAATTCTGGAAAGATGTCAAATTATCCGGAGGATTAAATGAACTGAACCATGAACTTGAAAAAGCCGGCCGGGTAGCTGATTTCTTTGAGCTTGCCAGCTTGATTATAACCGATGCTCTCAACCGCAAAGAATCCTGCGGGGCACACTTCAGGGAGGAATATCAAACCGAAGAAGGAGAAGCTGAACGTGATGATAAAAATTATTCTTATGTTGCAGCCTGGGAATATACCGGAGAAATGTCAAACCCAAAATTACACAAGGAAGAACTTGTGTTTGAATTCGTTAAACCAACAAAAAGAAGCTATAAATAAATGAAGTTACTTACATCTTTCAATGTTTCTCCTAAAAACAAGGAAATTATATTAATACACAAAAGTTGTCTGATATGAACATAACACTTAAAATCTGGCGTCAGAAAAACAAACAGGATAAAGGTAAATTTGTTACATATAAACTGGATGGCGTTTCCACTGAAATGACCTTCCTTGAAATGTTAGATTATCTCAATGAAAAACTTATAAAAGAAGATGCCGATCCTGTTGCTTTTGATAGCGATTGCAGGGAAGGCATTTGTGGGATGTGCGGATTATATATCAATGGCAGACCCAACGGACCCGAGAAGGGTGTTACTACATGCCAATTAAGTATGAGTGTTTTTAAGGACGGAAAAAAAATAACAGTTGAACCCTGGCGGTCAAAAGCTTTCCCGGTAATAAAAGATTTAGTTGTTGACAGAAGTACTTTTGATAAACTCATACAAGTTGGTGGATATATTTCCGCCAATACCGGTGCTGCTCCGGAAGCAAATTCCATTCCTATAAAAAAAGAAGATGTAGATAGAGCTTTTGATTCTGGTATTTGCATAGGATGCGGTACCTGTGTTGCAGCCTGTAAAAATGCCTCAGCCATGTTGTTCGTTTCCGCAAAGATATCGCAACTATCTCTACTCCCCCAGGGGCGGGTGGAAGCAAAAGAAAGAGTTCAGGCAATGGTGTTAAAAATGGACGAACTTGGATTCGGTAATTGTACCAATACCGGCGCCTGCGAAGCCGAATGCCCTAAAGAAATCTCTCTTAGCAATATCGCCAGAATGAACCGGGAGTTTTATAAAGCAAAAATAAGCTAAGAACATAGCTTCGCAAATTTACCCCGTGAAACAGCAAATTCGTTGCTCCTGCTACGCAGGGTTTCACAGGGTTAATTAAAAAAAACCTTAATTTTCAGGTTTCATAAATAATTAGTTAATAGTCGGCCCGCCCGTACCGAACGGTACGTTCGGGCGGGCCGACTGAAGATTGCCGACTTAATCATATAACTTATCAACTATTAACAATTAACCAATAACAATTAACCAATAACAAATTAACTACTATCCCGCCATTATCCCTTCAATTTCTTCAACCGTCTTCGGGATGGGCTTACCTAAAACCCGACAACCGGTTTCCATAACCAGAACATCATCTTCAATACGAATGCCTCCAAAATCTTTATACGTTTCAACCTTATCATAATTGATGAAATCCATGAATTTTTTCTCACTCTTCCACTGGTCAATCAAAGCCGGAATAAAATATATTCCCGGTTCAATAGTTAAAACAAAATCCCTTTCCAGCTTCTTTCCTAATCGAAGAAAGGCAAGTCCATATTGGTCACTTCTCTTAACTTCCTCATTATATCCCACATAGTCTTCCCCCAGACTTTCCATGTCATGAACATCCAATCCCATCATATGCCCCAGTCCATGTGGAAAGAATAAAGCATGTGCTCCTTGATTTACGGCCTCTTTGATGTTTCCTTTCATAAGGCCAAGGTCTTTTAAACCACTCCCAATAATCTCAGCGGCCATTAAATGCAAACTTTTATTTGTAATCCCCGGTTTTATAGATTTAATGGGTTCAGTATTTGCTTTAAATACAATCTCATATATTTCTTTTTGTCTCTGATTAAATTTCCCCCCGACCGGGACTGTACGTGTAATGTCACTTGCGTAATGCAATGCAGATTCTGCACCGGCATCTGTAACCATCATTCTTCCAACACTTAACGTATTCCCATGATAATGATTGTGCAAGGTCTGTCC
>DAOVQI010000089.1 GCA_030628785.1 Bacteroidota bacterium | reverse complement strand
CAGCCAGTTAAAACTTCCTGACCACACCACAATCAAAGCAAAAAAGGTAACAAGCCAACCACCGATATATGATGAGAAATGGAATAGATTAGACAAAAATACTCCTGCTACTGAAGCGATTGAGCCAATGGATATTGTAGCAGCCATAAATTGTGCAATCATGACAACCCACACAACCCAGTTTGAGGGCCCGGGTATACGGCTAAACATATCTATCATTCCCTCACCTGTACATACGGTATACCGTGCTCCGCTCATACCGATCCAATACTTTAAAAAGACACCGGCAACAATAACCCAAATAATGGATACACCCAAAATTGCTCCGTTCCTGGTAGCCAGGATTACCTCTCCTGATCCGATGTATTCGGAACACCAAACCAAAGCAGGCCCTATTAGTAATAGTATGCCTAATCCTTTAGGTGGTTTCTTAATTTTAAACACTTGTTTCTTAATCTCCTTTTATAATCGTTATTGTTAATTTCCGTCTATAAAAAGGCTTTTAGTTGAAAATTTAGGCTCACATGTAAGGTTCACACATAATTTTCGAAAGCCTGCTTCATCACCCGGGGTTGGTATATGAGTTAAATGAACTTCACAATTTTGCAGATTTTTTAAATTTTCCAAAGCTATTTGAGCAGCTGGATTTGATATAGCACATATGCTAAGAGCAATTAAAGTTTCTTCCAGATCTAAGCTTACCATTTTTCCATTTAAAACTTCTTTTTTTAAATAAGTTATCGAATCGATTATATTTTTAGGTAATAAATGCATATTTTCAGGGAGTCCTGCTAAATGTTTTGTGGTATTTATAATAAGACTTGATGATGCGTGCATAAGGGGAGAATTTTTACCAGTAATGATTGTTCCATCTTTTAATTCAATAGCAGCACCACAAAAAATTCCCTTATTTCCTTTTCCTTCTTTTTTTGCATCTATAGCAGCTTGTCTGGCAGGTTTAACTACTTTTCTGTCTTCAACTTTAGCATTTACCTTTTCCATGATTTGCTCTGATCTGTTTAGAATATCTTTTTCAACGAGCCCCATTGCATATTCGCAGGCACACCTGAAATATCTTCTGATAATTTCCTGGTGAGAAGCTTCCTGAATGACATCATCATCCACAATTCCAAAACTGGCACGATTAACCCCCATATCAGTTGGAGATTTGTATATTGATTCCTCTCCTGCTATCTTTTCAATAATTCTTTTAAGTAAAGGAAAAGCTTCAATATCGCGGTTATAATTAACTGTTTTCTTATTATATGCTTCAAGGTGATGGTGGTCGATCAGGACAGAATCCTTAAGATCAACTGTTGCAGCCTCATAGGCAATATTTACTTTGTGCTTAAGTGGTAAGTTCCATATAGGAAATGTCTCAAACTTTGCATATCCTGCTTTTACACCATTTTTATATTCATGATATAAATTGCAGAGGCATGTTGCAAGCTTTCCGCTACCAGGCCCGGGTCCGGTAACAACAACGATTGGCTTAGTTGTTTTTACCGGTTCATTTAATCCATATCCTTCATCACTTACAATCATGTCAATATCTGCAGGATAATCTTTGGTAAACTTGTGTGTATAAACTTTAATCCCAAAATGTTCTAATTTTTTCTTAAAAGCTTTGGCAGGAGGTTGATTCTCATACCGGGTAATAACTACAGCTATAATTTTAATACCCCATTCATTAAAGTCATCAATAGTTTTAAGAGTATCAGCATCGTATGTTATACCAAAATCAGCTCTTACTTTTTTTCTTTCAATATCCCCTGCATAAATACAGAGAATAACATCAATCTTATCCTTAAGTTTCTGTAAAAGACGCATTTTAACATTTGGATCAAATCCTGGTAATACTCGTGAAGCATGATAATCAAATAAAAGTTTCCCGCCGAATTCAAGATATAATTTATCATTAAATTGATTTACCTTTTCCAGAATAGCGGCTGTTTGTTCTTTTAAATATTTCTCATTGTCAAAACCAATCTTTTTTACATTATACACTTCTTTATTCATATGTTATTGAAGATTAGTGTTTTATATTTCCCGGGTAAATCATCAAATAGAAATAAGATGCTATCTCAACAGTAACAAGTTGTTGATTTGCTCCTTTCATCGTGATATTTTGCCGGCCTGGTACAGGAGATTGATCAGCGCACGGTTAACAAGATGTTCACCCGCGCCGACCTCCACATGCGTCGCCGAAGTTGCCCCGTATCCTCCCTCGGTCGTAGACTGGATGGTGGGGAAATAGCCAAGCATGTCATTGCAGTAACCAACGAAAAAGGTGTGCTTAAAGGGACTTTGTTCTTTGAGTACCAGTCCGTGTTCGACGAAGAATTCGCCGGGAAAAGTTGTCAGCGCCAGGTCCCCGCCAATCAACACCGTGTTGATCTCAGCCTGGATGTTGCGCTCCGCGCGCGCGCTGTCCCACCTGGATGCGAGTGGGATCACCTCGGTATGAACCGAAAGCATGGATGTTTCTTCATAATCAATAATATGCCTTGATACTCGCCGCACTTCGTCCGCGATCGCCCGACCCATTTTTTCCACCTGCTCGAAGGCACCCTCGTCAGGCGGGGTTTTGTCCCAGAACGGATTGATGTCGCCCGCTGCTCCCTGCAAAAACATAACCTGGCCGCCTATTTCGTCCTCTACCATCCGCATCATCGCACCCGGATAGTCTGCCGAGATCAGGAGATTTTCCGGCCCAAGCACAACCGGATGGCATGTAAAGTTAACTAAGGTGGCAATGGGCCCGTCGGATCCTTCAACACGAATCACTCCCAACTGGTAATCCACCGGACTCGTTGGGATACGGTCGCGGTTGCCCCAAAACATCACGACCCGCCCGTCGGTGTGGATCATGCGGCGGTTGTGGCCTTCGCGTACTTCGCCCCAACCCACCCCAATCCGTGCAGATATTCGATTGCGATCTGCTTCGACAATCGCCTCCGCTATTTTCCTTTCTGCCTCCCGGATCCAGGGATTCGCTGCCGAAGGAAAATCAGGCACTGTCAGAGGTCCTGAGTGGGTATGCGACACCGCGAGCAGTATGTATTCAATTTCCGTGCGTTCCTGAACGATGGCTTTGACGTTCGTTGTGTTCTCTCGCGTAATGGCGCCCAGGTCCACTGTCACAATAGCGAGCTTCGTGTTCCCATCGTCGAGGACAAGAGCCTTGGCGTAAAGCAGGTCGTTAACGCCTTCGGATACGTTTGTGCCACGTGCGCTGTAGCCATACATCAGACCACCGATAGGTGGTGTTATGTCGACTTGCGCCACTCCAGCCTGTAACTGGGCAAACCCGGTTTGGGGCATGACAAGTAACAAGGCACTGAGTAAGCCGGTAAGGAAGTGTATGGTTTTTTTTCGTCTCATAGGTATATATTTTTCCATGAATTATGTATAACTATTTCTGTAAAATCACCGCCCTTTTGGCAGTTGATTTTTCATATAGATAAATTTACTAAAATATAAACAAAATCAAGATGTTTACTTTTGCTTGACATATTATTCTATTGCTAATATCTACACAATAGCCTTATTTTCAAATATTTGTTAAATAATAGCACTTCAGTTGTACCTCATTTATGGTTTCTGTTAACCAGTCACTGTTTACTATCTGGATCCGATCCGATAATTATTTTACAACAAAGTTACACTGTCCCTCCAATATTACACCTTCGGCAGTAATCCCATGTACTACGACTACATATTCACCCTGATTATCGGATGTATAGAAATCAAAACTGTTTTTTTCACCTCTATCCATCTCAATGTTGGGAATCCAAAACAGGCAATTTCTAAAATCCGGACTCCTTTTATTGTTTATGTTTGTACTATATTCGGGAAATCCTATTTCCTGTTGAGGTTCGAAGGCTTTAAAATTAAAGAGACGCGAGTTCCGGGGAATATCTATTCCTGCCATGTCCCCTTCGCAGGATGTTATACTTATAATGCCTCCGAAATGTAAATAACCCCTGATATATGTGGTATTGATTATGTCAATATGATCGATTTTTTCAGGGGATAGTGGTAAAATTATTTCAGCATCAATAACAGGAACATGATCGAGGAGTATAAGCGGTTTATATACAGATAAATCGGAATGATCTCCAATAAGGATAAAATATCGTTTACCTTTTTTTTTCTTAAGAATTACAGTCGGAATTAATTCAAAAAAGAATTCTTCCAGTGTTGGGAGTTTAACATAATCTTTGGTTTTTATTGTAATGAACGGGCTGCCAAAAAAATCTAAAAAAACAGAGTCTTCTTTTTCAACCGCTTCAGAATTTGTATGAGGTTGCCTGAATATTTTTTCAACCTGCATATTGAACATAATTTCCCTGATAAGCTCTGATTGTTTTGATGATAAGATAAAAGGCTGCTGAGGCAATTGTACAAAATCTGTCGAGAAGTTTTTATCTATTTGAATCTCAGACGGAAGGTCATTCTTTGTTTCAACAGTAATAAAAACATCCTGAATACCTGTATAGTGAGGTAAAAAAAACCGGAATCTTCCTGCCTTAGTAATCAGAGAACCAAAATAATCGGGTTTATCCCCTAATAGTGCCAGGTGAATTCTTGCATATTCTACAGGGGTCTTCCTTTCACCTGTAACAATTCTGCCAGACAATGATAATTCTTTGGTTTCAGGAAAATAATTTACAAACTCCGGGTTGCCGGCATTTTTATCAGCAGGAAATCTTATCCTGTACATATTTGTGTCAAGAACTCCTGTTTTTACAACTGTAAGGCAATATCCATCTGGTGAGAATTTATTCTTTTCAGGTAAAGAAATGCTTATATTTACCCTTTCACGTTTTGTATATATTTTCTTATCGGTATTACACCGGATGGTTTTTCTTTGGATTTCAGAATAATTCTGTAAAGAATCTGCATTTGTGACAGTCATATCCTTGCCGGTTTGTAATTCATTGTTATTTGGATTGATAATTGTAATACTACTATGAAAATAATTTGTTGGAGGGAAATTCCGCATCCACTTTGTATAAGCCCTCATGTAATAAAGCCCTGTTGGAGTAGTTTCAGGTATTTCGATATATCCCCACGTTCCACGTTCGTTTAATAAGTATTTGCCTTGTGCGATAGAGGTATTTGTTTGGCTGATAATTTCGACATAAAGTATTTCGCTCCAGTTTGTTGTTTTTAATAAGGGATAACTAAGGTTAAAAGCCCTGAAAAATATCTTCTCGTTCACGGCATAAATATTCCGGTCGGTGAATAATTGGAATTTTTCTTTGAAAACAGGTGATTTCAATAAGACCGAATCATTGATCTGTGACTGGGCATTCGTCCTGACCTGTGCCTGGGAGACTATAAAAACAGCAATAATGTATAAAATTATTTTTTTCACGTTCTATCCTTTGTTTATTCCCAGAAATCAGGTTTTTTAGTTTTTCCACCACCTGCCCTGCAATCAAAGCAAATACCATAACCTACTCCATAAGGCGGCCCTGTTCCGAATGGTGACAGTGATATCAGATAAACCGGGTATAATGTATAAGAATGCAGATTTTCAGGTCCAATAGTATCGAGGGTGCAACGTGCACCGTAGATACTAAAATTAAATCGTTCGGTGACAAAAATACGTTTTTCGGTTACCGAAGAAGCATTAAAAAATCCTAACACTACTTCTTCATTATCATTTACATTAGAAATATTTCCGCGAACACGTGCAGGCTGGGTTTCATATAGTCCGCCACTTTCCTGGCTCTGCTTTTGTAGCTGACACCAATAATCATATGCCGTATTGCTCAAAGAATATTGTTTTACAAGAAGGCTATATTTTATTTTCAATCTGTTGCTCTGGTTAGAGACATACTGTAATGGAAATTTATTGATTGTATTACTAGTTGAATGCCGGGTTGTAGAAGTATATATTTTGTGAATTGGGTCCGTTCTCCAGCAGCGGAAAAGAAAAAAAGGATCGTTAATAGGATGTATGGTACCATCATAATAATATTGAATCCTATACTTTGCTTCATACTCCCATGTTTCTTCAAGCTCCCAACGGTAATTCCTGGCAAAATCATCGGGTGCATCAAGATCAATATAGAACTGAATGCCATATAAGGGGTAGTCAGGGTCGAAAGTTTCCCTAACTTCTATCTCGTAATAAATACTATCTATAGGGGGGCTGGGAGATAACAGTTCATCAAAATCCGACTCATACATATTCCCGTCAGTAGTTATTACTTTTACTTTATATTGAGTACCTATACTCAAAAAAAAATTATACATCCACCGCCTATACACTCCAGGTTGACTTTCATAAAATTTGAAAATATTCCCTTTGTTATCAACAACTTCAACCTGACAGTTTGGTTCGGGAATTTTATGAGGATCATTATATGGTGCAGTGCGTGAAATATGAATATAATGATATCCTGCCTGGTTAGTAATTTGTCCTTCTATTACAAGTGATTCCTGACTTTCATCAATATTTGGTGTAAACGGTTCAATACATCCTGCTAACGTGATGAAAATGAATACAGGTATAATTATGTTCTTACTCACTGGCATAATTTCCAAATTTAAAATTCCACGAAAGAGTAACTATCTGGGTTCCGAATATTGACATCTTATACCCGTTAATTTTTCCCTCTTCCGATTTAAAGTATATCGAATAGGCATTTTTCCTTCCGGTTAGATTATAAATGTTTAACATCCAGTAACTGTGGATCTTTTTCCTTGATTTGAGGTTTCCTTCCAGGTTAAAAGAAAGGTCGATCCTGAAATAGTCAGGTAAACGGTATTTATTTCGTAAAGAATAATTTAAGATTTCCTGTCCATTAATATAATAGACCGATACGGGATAAGTAACGGGTCTGCCCGTGTTATATATCATATTAGACGAAAGACTTAACCTGCGGTTTACCCTGTAATTTACTATCAAATTTAGCGCGTGCGGTTTAGAATAATTTGCCGGATAGCTGTTTCCATTGTTAATTTTCTCCCATGAATTAATTCCATTGACAAGCACATTTGATTTGGAATAACTATATGAAAGCCAACCGTTTAATTTACCTGTTTTTTTCTCTACCATCAGTTCAACACCATATGCAGTTTGGGTTCCCTGTAAAACATCGTCTTCAATGCGTGGGCTATAAATAAAGTCAGCACCATCTTTATATTCCACAACGTTTTTAGTTCGTTTGTAATAGGTTTCTATTGATGTTCTGAGACCTGTCTGGAGAAAATCTTTATAATAACCGGCTGACACCTGATCGCAATAGGGAGGATTGATATGGTAATCACATAATTTCCATTGATCAACAGGTGAGATGGCAATGGTATTGCTAAGCATAAAAAGATATTGTCTGTTCCGGTTGTAGGAGACCTTCAGGGAACTGCTTGTGCCGGTGCTTAGGTTTAAAGCAGCCCTGAGTTCCGGACCGGAATATGTCTTTATTATTTCTCCGGCGGAAAACACAGTAGTATCTCTTATGTTCTGACTATTTTTAGGCGCTTCTTGGTTATATTCATAAACTTCATCAGGCCCCAGAAAACTATAAAAGCTATACCGAATTCCTCCATAGAAAGTGAGTCGCTCTGAGAGTCTGAATTTGTCACTAAAATAAACCGCACCTTCTATCCCATTTTCATTACCCAGGTGAACGGGCAACCTGTTTGATTCCAGTCCGAAAGGTACAACATGGCCCCGTTCGAGGTCATAATAAATTAAGCTTCCGCCAAAAGAGATTATGTGCTTTTGATCCGGAACCCAATGCAGATCAGATTTCAGTTCATAATGACCAATTTTGTATTCATGCTGGTATGCTGAAAAAGAATATTCCTTGTTAATCGTATTGAAGAAATAATTTCCGAAAACTGCAGCAAAGTCAGATGAAATTGAGGACGAAATACGGCGTCGCCAGATAAAGGACCCTCCTGAGTTGGAATAATTGTATTTATTGAGATTAGCCAGGTTAAAATGGTCAGAAGAATGATATCCGAATATTTTGAACAGGTTATGTTCATTTGGTTCGATATTGATATTGGCTGAGATATCGTAAAAAGAAGCCTTGCTGTTTCTTAAATCGGGATCTTCAAGCTTTGATAGCAACCAATCAGAATATGTCGACCGTGCGCTTACAACAAAGGAGCTATATTCTTTTTTCAATGGGCCTTCTAGTGCAATATGACCTGTAACCGGACTGACCCCTCCACGGCCGGTAAACATATTTTTGTTTCCCTGCCTTGTGGAAATATCGAAAAACGAGGCTAATCTTCCGCCATATTCAACAGGAATGTTGCTTTTATACAGACTGAAATCTTTAACAATATCAGGACTGAATGAGGAAAAGAACCCGAACAGGTGAGAAGTATTATAAACCGGAATTTTGTTGATATAAAACATATTCTGATCGGCAGGGCTTCCACGTACGTTGAATCCTGACGAACCTTCTCCAACAGTTTGAATCCCGGGCAACATCTGCGCTACTTTTAACAAGTCTTTTTCACCCAACACAAGTGGTATTTCTTTAATTGACTTCATATTCAAACTTTCATACCCCATTTGCATGCCGCGTACATTATGAAACCGGTCAGCCTTAACAACCACCTCATTTATCGGAATGATCGTTTGTTCCATGCTAATATTCAATTGTCCGTCAGAATGAACCTCCAAAAAATAACCTGCCTCTTTCATTCCCATACAATTGAACAATGCATTATATTTGCCGGGATTCAGAACCAGGCTAAAACGTCCGTCAATATCAGTGACAGAGCCTGTTTTTAATTCTTCAATGTAAATAGTTGCACCAATTAAAGACTCACCGTTTTCTTTGTTCCAGATTTTCCCGTTAATTATTACTCGTTTACGAGATATGTTTTTCTCTTTAGTGCCAATTATAATAGTTTCGACTATCCTTGTTTTCTGTCCTTTAAAATATTTTTGACGGGCATTGATAGTTCCCTTATCACCACGGGAACCGTTATCTCCATTGTGTTGTTCATAGCCGGGATCCTCAGGCAGAATAGTAACAATGTCCACCGGAGTTAAAAAAACGTTTTTTTTATTATCTATATAAAAGTTCAATCCGGTTCCTGCAAGATTACTCTGCAATACACCGGTAAGAGATAAATGATCACCCTTTGCTGTAATAGTAATTCCGGAAAGCCATTCCTGCCGGTAGAAGAAATGTACACCTTTTTTTCTCTCTACATCGCGAATAAACTGGTCAAAAGGAATATCCTGATACTCCCCTGAAAAAATAATATCATCGCCCAAAGCCTGATGGGAAAAGAAAAAGAAGATGAACAATAATACTAATGTAATTCTATACATTACTTGGTTTCAGTTAATTGATTGCAAAATTCAAGCAAACGCTTCATATTGCCATCAGACTCATTTTTCAGCCTGATTTTATTTTTCCTGATAAATTGTTTTATTTCTTTTTGGTGTTGTACAGGAAACAGTCTCCGGAATTGTCTTTTACTCTTAAAACGATACGGTTTGCCGTTCATTACTATATAAGAAACCTTTTTCTGAGGACTAAAATTGTACAAACTCGAAGTTGAGTAATTCAGAACTTTTTCCCAGTAGTACAGACAATATATTTTACCTGATGTTACAACCTGATAGAACCTTGTACCGGTTTCGGAAAAGGAATATTTGCGAAAAAGTTTGCCATCTATTTTAAATTCATGGATAAATTCATTTTTTAAGAGGATTTGATTTGTCCCACCAGTAAAAGGACTGTATTGTAAAATCATATTCTGAT
>DAOVQI010000401.1 GCA_030628785.1 Bacteroidota bacterium | reverse complement strand
TGAACAATCACAAAGGGTACAGGTGAGCCTGTAATCACTTTAAGCGCCCAACTGCCCGTTAATTTTTGCATTCCTTTCAGACCATGAGTCCCCATGATTACCAGGTTGGCATTAATTTCTTTAGCCACATCTGCGATAGTGGTAAAAATGCTTCCTGTCTTTACGATCACATCAGGTTTAATAAAATGATCGTTAAATGTTTTCTCGGCTATTTCATTACATTGTTCGGTGGTTTTTTCAATTTCAGAATCCTCCTTAACAATATGAATCAGGGAGATATCATTATCCATAATTTTTGCAATGATCAGAGCGTGCTCCAGAGCATTCTCCGAAACCGGTGTAAAATCATGAGGAACAAGAATAGTGTGTTTTTCCTTTTCCATAATTTTTCTTGATTATCGTTTTAGAACTATCAATAATTATTATATTTTTGATATGTTAAGCAGATGTAAAAGAATTACAAGTTATGAATTTTATTAAAAAAAAGAGCAATTTATTTTTCTTTTTTTTCTTGTGCTTACTATTAATATCCTTTAAGTCTGTTAGTTTGGACAAAAAAACAGGCGTTTCCCAAAATCCAATTGTAAGGCGTATCATTATTGGAACAGACTCTCTATTTTATGATTTAGAAACCGCTACCGGACCTGATATTCAGGCAACTAAGCCACCTTTACCCTCCTTTTCATTCCCAAACAGAATAAATTCGTTTTATTTTGAGTTTGATACGTTAGATGTCCTGAGAAAGAAAACCAGTTACAAATATTTACTTGAAGGATTTGATAAAACATGGTCGGCATGGTCTCCTTACAATATTAAGGAATATACTAATCTGAAGGATGGGAAATACCTATTTAGGGCAAGGATAAAGTATCCGGATGACCAGGTTTCCACAGACTTTTTATTTAGTTTTGAAATTTTACCTCCGATATACAGCACAGTGTATGCATATGTTGTTTACTTCATTTTTGTTTTACTTTTTCTTTGGACAATTTCAAAATATCTGACCTATCAGTTTGCCAAAGAGAGGTTTTCCCTGGAGAAAATCATTAACAAACGCACTGAGGAATTGATTAAGGAAAAGGATAATTTGGAAAATTTACTGGTTAATGTTCTGCCAAAAGATACTGCAGAAGAATTAAAAACAAAAGGTAAAGCAACCAAACGGAAATACAATATGGTCACCGTACTTTTCTCTGATATTCAGGGATTTACTAAGATTGCCGAGCATATGAACCCTGAAACACTCATTGATGAACTGGACTCATTCTTTTTTCGTTTCGATTCAGTTGTTGAGAAATATAACATTGAAAAAATCAAGACCATTGGAGACGCTTATATGTGTGCTGGAGGGATTCCGGATAAAAACAGGACAAACCCGGTTGAAGTTGTACTGGCTGCCCTGGAAATCCGTCAATATATGAAAGATTTGCGAATAAAAGCAAATGAGACAAATAAAAATATTTGGGACATCAGGATAGGAATTCATACAGGTTCGGTAATTGCCGGAGTAGTAGGTCATAAAAAATTAAGCTATGATATATGGGGTGATACGGTAAATGTGGCAAGCAGAATGGAATCGTCAGGAGAAGCTGCCAAAATCAATATTTCCGGACCAACTTATGAATTGGTGAAAGACTTTTTTATTTGCGAATACCGTGGGAAGATGCCTGTTAAATATAAAGGAGAAATCGACATGTATTTTGTAACAGGCATCAGGCCTGAATTGTCTGTCGATCTTAAAGGATTGCCGAACAAAAGATTTCTCACACAAATTCAATTATTAAGGTTAGCCGATTTCGAGGAAGCCATTGTCACCCGCCTTGAAGAAGAACTCCCTGCAAACTTGTATTTCCATGATGTTAAACATACCTTAAATGTGTCTACACAAGTTGAGTTGCTGGGAAGGGCAGAGGGAATTAACGAAGAGGATCTGCTGCTTGTAAAAACCGCTGCACTGCTACATGATGCAGGTTTTCTAAAAGTTTATGATGCTCATGAAGAAGCAGGGTGCGAACTGGCACAGGATCTGTTACCGAAATTTAAATATGACGACCAACAGATTGAAAAAATATGTGAGTTAATTCGTTCAACAAAATTGCCTCCTGAACCAGGAAATTTACTGGAAGAAATTATTTGTGATGCTAATCTTGATTATTTTGGAAGAGTGGATTTTATTCCTATGACTCAAAATTTGTTTAAAGAATTATTAAATCAGAATAAGATAAATTCAAAGGAAAATTGGTTTAACCAGCAAATGGAATTTGCTAAAGCTCACGATTTCTTCACAAAAACAGGACGGCTGTTAAGGGATGTTTCAAAAGATGAACAAATTGAGAAAATAAAAGAATTATTAGGTTAACCAAGACCGTTCAATAACATATTCATTGGATTGCCGGAGCGGCGTTAATTATATATATTTGGTGAGGCTGTAAATATAGGCGCTTATATAAGAACTTTGTAAAATATTATCATGGAAAATATAGATTGGAAAAATTTGCCATTTGGTTATCTTAAAACGGATTGGAATATTCGCTGCTATTTCAAAAATGGAAAATGGGGGGAACTGGAAACATCCTCTTCAGAGTATGTTAATATTCATATAGCAGCCACAGGATTGCACTATGGACAGGAAGCATTTGAGGGCATGAAAGCTTTCAGGGGGAAAGATGGTAAAGTACGGGTTTTTCGATGGAATGAAAATGCTGAAAGGTTAAGAAGATCGGCGGCTGGAATTCGAATGGCTGAAGTACCCGAAGAAATTTTCAAAGAAGCTGTCTGGAAAGCAATCAGGATGAATGAACGGTTTATTCCACCATATGGATCAGACGCTGTATTATATGTCCGCCCCGTAATGTTTGGAACCGGAGCTGAGGTTGGTGTTAAACCTGCAAAGGAATAC
>DAOVQI010000298.1 GCA_030628785.1 Bacteroidota bacterium | reverse complement strand
GTATTTCAACGGCTTCGGAATAAACTGTCCGAACAAACTTGTTTTCCACGATAAAGTTAAGCCTGCTAATCAAATCATTATCATAAAGGTTATTTAAAAACCGAAGATCTTCAGAACAACACTCAAGTGCATAGCTGATCAGGAATTTTAAAAGCTCCTCAGCCAGGTCCATATTATCATGAATATCATAAAAAGCCATTTCGGGTTCAATCATCCAGAATTCAGCAAGATGACGGGGGGTATTTGAATTTTCCGCTCTGAAAGTAGGTCCAAAAGTATATACTTCCGATAACGCCAGAGCGGTCAATTCGGCTTCTAACTGACCGGAAACCGAAAGATTGGTCTCCTTACCAAAAAAATCCTGGTTGTAATCAACCGTTCCGTCTTCTTTCAACGGAGGATTTTTATCATCAAGAACCGTAACCCTGAACATTTCTCCTGCCCCTTCAGCATCAGACCCGGTAATAATAGGCGAATGGATATAATAAAACCCTTTATCGTTAAAGTATTTGTGAGTGGCAAACGACATGGCATGCCTTATCCTTAATACTGCCCCAAAAGTGTTGGTTCGGGGTCGTAAATGAGCAATTTCCCTTAGGAACTCCAGCGTATGTCCTTTCTTCTGTAAAGGATAACTGACCGGATCAGCCGTACCGTATACTTCTATTTCATTTGCCTGAATTTCAACAGCCTGGCCTTTGCCTTGCGACTCGGTAAGTATTCCTGTTACACCAATACACGAACCGGTGGTAATAAATTTAACGGTCTTTTCATCAAATTTTGTAATATCAACAACAACCTGGATATTATTAATAACGGATCCATCATTTAATGCTATAAATGCAATGGTTTTAATTCCCCTTTTTGTTCTGACCCAACCCTTTACATGTATCTCCTTTCCAAAATCAGTTGATTCCAACAAGTCTTTGATCTTAATCCTTTTTTTCATTTCTATACCTAATAATTATGTTTTTTTTAGTTCTGTAAAATTATCATTTTTGTTATTATCCCACCAACTATTTTATGAGTTCATGGAAAATCTGTGCTCCTTTCACGGGCTTTACCTGGCACGACCATGCTCTGTGCGCTACGCGCCCGGCTCTTTGCTCTACGCGTTTATTATTCTTCGACTTTATAGACAAACTCTAAATAGTATATTAATCAGTACACTAAGTGAACATACAATTCCGTTATACCTTTAAATTTTTAAAAATCAAAAGAATGGATTAATTTTGTATCAGAATGATAATATAATTTATATACAAATGGAACAGGAAAATAAATTTATTTTAATCCCATGGGATTTTACAGAGGTTGCTGAAAATGCCCTTGAGCACGGAGTAAAGGTGGCAAAGATGGTTGACAATGATATCCGGTTATTACACATTGCAAGTAAAAGTTACAGCCCGGAGCAAAAAAATAAATTGAATGCCAGATTATTAAAAATTACCGAAGATACCGAACAAAAGTATGGAATTAGACCCGGATCAATTATTTTGGAAGGAAATATTTTTTCAGCTATTTCCGAATATGCCAGCGATTCAGAAGCTTCCATGGTTATTATGGGAACCCATGGTATGAAGGGTATGCAAAAAGTTACAGGCAGTTGGGCACTAAAAGTGATCGCGGGATCAAAAGTACCCTTCCTCGTTATACAGGATAAACCCACCGATATGGAAAAATATCAACATATTGTCTTTCCAGTCGATTTCAGACAAGAGAACAAGGAAAAATTACATTGGGCTATCTACCTCGGTAAATATTTCGACTCGAAAATTCATATTTTAAAAGCAAGCGTAGCGGATAAATCACTGCTGAAAAAAATGAATATCAACATAAACTTTGCCATTAAGCACCTGATCCAGAATAATATCAACTATGAAATTCATACGATTGGTAAAGCCGGACATTTCGATAAAGAAACCCTCAAATTTGCACATGATATAAATGCAGACCTGATCCTTATCATGACCACAAAACACATCAACTTTAGTGATTACATCCTGGGTGCAAGCGAACAGTATATCATAGCAAATAGTTCAAAGATTCCTGTTATGTGTGTGAATCCCAAAATTCATTATGCTAAACATGGCTTCATAGGCGTTTAATATCCCATGAAGAATTGTACCTTAACATCGACCCCAGGGGTCGGATTATTGTAGATAACCTCGTCAGACGACCCGTCAAAAAAGCCGGGCAGGCTCCAACTCGTCTGACGAGTTAAAAAATAGCCGGTCCAACTGCCACCGTTCATCAGCTCTTCTATTATTCCGGTTTCGCTTTCAATAAATCTCTTATCTCGGCTAACAATTCAATCTCCCTGGGTGTTGGAATTTCCTTCTCCTTTTCATCTTCAGCTTTTCTCCGTAATTTGTTAAACAGCTTTATTACCAGGAAAATGGTTACCGTAATAACCAGAAAATCAATCATGACCTGAATAAAGTTCCCATAGTTAAATGCTACCAATTCCTGAACAACATTCCCGCCCTTTTCAACTACCTCTTTCTGAATCACAATACTAAGATCACTAAAGTCAACCCTTCCGATAATATACCCCAGTGGAGGCATAATTATATCATCCACCAATGATGATATAATTTTATGAAACGCTGTACCGATAACGATACCGATCGCCATATCGAACATATTCCCCTTAATGGCAAATTCCTTGAATTCTTTTATGATTTTCATTATTTACTATGGTTTATGGTTTGTAGTTCGTAGTTTGTAGTTTGACCATTCATAAATATGGTTGACATTAAGTTTACATTTCTGGTTTTATTGTTAATAACTTAAATTTCATAAAATTACTCAATCCTTATTTTTGCTTTATTGAGTGAAACGGAGATTGGCTCTGCTGGGGAGCAACCAATCGAGGGATAACTCTACCAGTCGAAAATGAAAGGGGGGAGAGCTTTGCTCTTCTTCCTTTTTTCAGTTGAAAGATATAAACATTTTTGATTGCCATGCCTATATAAACCCTTTATTTGGTTTAATAATTTCTTTGACTTTCTTCACAGGCCTTTTCCTGGGGGATAACCCATCGGTCCATTGAGCATATTGCCTAGGGGTGACCCATCCTAATTTTGAAGATGGCCATACCTCGTTATGCTGGTATTGTATATGTTTGAGCACTGTGTTTAATTGCCTTACGCTTTTGATATTATAGTCTATAAGGTATTCATTCTTTGTTATTCCGTTGATTCTTTCAGCCAAACCATTTTCTAAACAGTTCTCCGCATGGCTTGGTATTATCCCGGCATGGGTCAACATCATCTGAAACGCATCACTTCGATATTGTCCTCCTGCATCAGTATGGATAATCAACTGCCAATTGTATTTATATTGGTTGTTATATTTCATTACCTGACGTAAACATCTTTCTGCGTTTTTACCTTCCATGTTCTTGCTCCCATAGATCCCTTTTATATCCAGACTATAAATATCAGTAAAGGTGAAAATGAAAAACAAGTTGCTGTGGTTCCTGTAATATGTAATATCACCCACTATCACCTGGTTTGTCCCATTCACCTCTTTTCCCACTATTAGGTTACCGAACTTATAATGGTGTCCCCTTGAATCCGTTGTTTTCATAAATGACCGGTATGGTTTAAGGGCATGTCCCCGAAGGCTCATCTGTTTCTCAAACCTATTTACCCCAAGCATTGTAGCGAGCCCTTCCTTGTAGTATATTGCCCTTAATCCTGCTCTCGACTTTTCCTTCCGGTTTTTTATCACAAACGCCTCGACTTGATCATAAAGCCTGGTGTCGTGCGATTCCTTCTTTAATCGCTTATAATAGGCTTGCCTGCTTATGCCTGTCATAGAGCACACTTCAACTAATCTGTATCCTTTGCCTATCAAATTTTTCATTGCTTGGGTCTGTACTTTTTTTTGATATCATTTCCTTTTTCTTCATTCGCTATCTTGGCTCTTTCCTTGTAATAGTCCAACTCCATTTGCTTCCTCCCTAACGCTTGTTCCAGATCCCGAACTCGCTTATATAATTCCTTGGTCTTTTGGACTTCAGATATCTTTTCTACCACAATACGCTCTCCTTTCGATATCGAAGAATACTTTCTCAGCCACTTATATACTGCTGTGGTACTCACTTCATAAATTTCACTGACATTTAAAACGGTTAATTTACCCTCTTCTATCAGCTTTACTTTCTCACGTTTGAACGTCTCGCTAAAAATGCGTCTCTGATTTTTTCGATGTTTCATAACTCTAAATTTAATTGTTTTCAACTAAACTTAGTGTCAACCTATACCATGAAAGGACAGTTTTTGATTTGACAATGCCTAAATAGCGTTGACTTTTTTATTAATTTAATTTTCTTCTTTATGATGTTTATGATATGCTGTTGATAACGGGAAATAACTCGAAGAGTTATTCTCGATATCAACAGTAATATTTT
>DAOVQI010000135.1 GCA_030628785.1 Bacteroidota bacterium | reverse complement strand
CTATTACAAGATCATAGAAGATGAACTGATGAATATCGGAGGGATTAAGACTCTCATCTCGAGCAATTATTACTCTGAATCAGACTTCTGGAAAATCTGGAATAAGGAGAATTACGACAAGGTCAAGCGCAAAACTGACCCTAACAATATTTTCCGCGACCTTTATACAAAGACTTGCAGAACAATGATGGGGTTGGAAAGGTAAGGTAACCATTAAAAATAATCTGAATTACAATGTTGAAAATATTCAATTCTCTATCAAAAAAACATAAAATAAGGCTTTTTAAAAATAAATTTTAACAAATAATGAAAAGACTATCAAAAGAAACTAAAAAAGTATGGGATGGAATAAGGTCCGCAAAGCTATCTCTTGAAATACAAAGAATTGGAAGAAGAAAGTTAAGGATGATTAACAACTCACTGGATTTGAATGACCTTAAAATCCCACCCGCAAACAGATTGGAAAAACTAAGTGGCAAATTAAAAGATTATTACAGAAGAAGAAATGATCAGGAAAAAGGATGAATTTGCTAATATTAAAAAACACAAAGAAAACGCAGCTTAACAATATAAACCATAGCGGTGGCGGTGGCTTTCGAGGTTTTGATACTTTTAATAAAAGGATGTTTTTCCTGGGAAGTAGTTATTACTCCGTTTCTTTCATTCTTATCAGCTAGTTCAGTAACCTCAGATTTCAATTCACGTAACCAGGCATTTTTAGCAGCACAATTGTCCTTATATCTTCTCGGGTTGTATTCTTGTTTGGAACTGTCCCAATATTTTTGAGGGATTCGTCTTTTTATGTATACTTGTATCCTTCTACCCCTGGTAGATAGTTTTAGAAATATCTGTAAAGGATTGTTAAGTAGCTCATCAAGGATTTCTTTATTTCCGGTTTCCCTGAGTTCTTCAATTCGTTTTTCACTAATTGCACCGTCAGGTGTTAAACATCTTAAAATATTTTATTTGTCTTGTCAAATTATTCAACCCTCAGGCTTTCAGCTGGGTTCATTATTGCTGCTTTATATGCCCTGAAACTGACGGTCAGTATGGCAATGGCTAATACAACCAAAGCAATAATAATTAAGAAGATAAAATAGAGTGCCGTATTAAATTTAATGTGAAAGGCAAAATTCTGTAACCATTGGTTTATTCCGAAATAGAATGGAATGGCCAAAAGTGCTGCGATTCCTAATAACTGTATTGTTTCGCGCGATAATAGAAAGACAATGATATTAACAGAAGCACCATGGGCTTTCCTGATCCCTATCTCTCTTGTTCTTTGAGCTGCGGCAAATGAGATTAAACCAAGTAAGCCAAGACATGAAAGGAAAATAGACAGGAACGAAAAAACAGCCAGGAGTTGTCCGGTCCGTCTTTCCGGCTCGAATAATTTCCCGAATTCATCGTCCAGCCAAAAGTATTCAAACGGATACCTGGAATTGAAATCTTCCCATGTTTGTTTAACGAAAGCAACGGTTTCCGGTAGATTGCCTGGTTGGATCCTGACAATGATATATCCTTCCCAGTTACCTGGCATAAAATGAAAGATCATGGGATTAATATTATCATGCATGGATTCATAATGAAAGTCTTTCACAACTCCGATGATAGGCGAAAACTGCTCCTCCTCCGGCGTTTGACCCGGATCGACAAAACGAGTACTAAGGGGATCTGCTATATTCAACACCTTAACTGCCGATTCATTTATTACAACGGCAAATGAATCGGTTGGCATTTCCCTGGTAAAGAATTTTCCTTCGACCATTTTAAGATCTAATGCATCTGCTACTTCATAACTAACAAATGCTGTCATTAATAAAAGAACATCACTACGGTTCCGCCCTTCCAGCCAATGGGCATTGTTCCAGAAACCGCTCGAGGGTATATGGGTTGAATTACCAGCGCTTATTACGCTGGAATGTTTAACCAACTCTTGTTTAAATGCATCGATCTGGTCTTTAATGATATCTGATCTTCGTATAACCAGGACATTTTCCTTTTCGAACCCCAGATCCTTTTGTTGCATATAATTCAACTGCCGGTAAACGATGAAAGTTCCCAAAAGGATTATAATGGCAATAGTAAATTGTACTACCACCAGAAGGCTTCTGAGCCGTCCTTTTTTTGTGCCTGCACTTAACTCTCCTTTTAAGACAGCTACAGGTCTGAAGGAAGCAAGTACAAATGCAGGATAACTTCCTGCCAGGAGACCGGCAACCAGAGCTAGCAGAAGGAGCATTGGAATGAGATAAGAATTTCCAAGAAGATTGAAATGAAGTTCCAGCCTGATTATGTTGTTATAATACGGCATTATCAGATATACGATCAGAACTGCAAAAACCAGGGAAACAAAACTTAGTAAAACGGATTCGGTAAGGAATTGGCCAATCAGAAGGGCCCTGTTCGAACCGACAACTTTTCTTATTCCAACTTCCCTGGACCGGCTTGTAGAACGAGCCGTAGCCAGGTTCATAAAATTGATACAGGCAATGACCAATATTAAAACAGCGATAAGTGAAAAGATATAAACATATGCAGGATTCCCGTTGGGTTCCATTTCAACCTGAAGATCTGAATGAAGGTGAATTTCCAATAAGGGTTGTAGAAAATACCCAAATGAGTTTCCTGCTTCCACAAATTGGTCCAGGTCAATCCCCAGGAACTCCTGAATCAGAGGTCCGACATATTTTACTATAATGCCGTTAATATTTTCTGATAATTGTTCAACATCTGTTCCCGGCACTACTGTTATGTAAGTATAAAAATTATGATTCAACCAATTTGTACTCCGGCTATTACGGATTGAACCCAGTGAACCCAATAACTCAAAGTGAAAATGGGAGTTCACCGGAACATCCTCCAGAAGACCGGTAACCGTGTAGATGGTTGTATCAGCTTCAACACTCAGGGTTTTTCCCATTGGGTCCTCATCACCAAAATATCTTTTGGCGGCTTTCTGTGTCATAATCAGACTTCGAGGCTTTGTCAGTGCAGTTTCATGGTTGCCTTTAATAAGGTGAAAGTTGAATACATCAAAAAAAGTTGAATCGGCAAAAAGGAAAGTCTTCTCAGTCTCCATAAATTTTTTCTCCCCGTATCTGACCAGCCAGCCGCCAAACCTTGCTACGCGGGTAACATGTTCAATCTCAGGATATTCAGCAGCTAAAGTCTGATACATCGGGGCTGCAGTAACCGCCTGGTTAAGATCATTACCAAGCATTTTTCCTTTTACTGCAATCCGGTAAATCCTTTCTGCATTCTCATGGAACCGGTCATATGTCATTTCATTTATGACATATAAAGAGATGAGTATACTACACGCTAAACCAATAGCTAAACCAGCAATATTGATGGAAGTGTATCCAAATTGTCTGAATAAATTCCGAAAGGCTATCTTTAAAAAATTTGAAATCATATCGATTGGTTTTACCGGAATGTTTAATATTATATGACGACTAACATTTTCATAAAGTTACAAAGATATTATTTCTGATTTAATCTTTTTTGGAAACTGCAGGCTATCAGTATATTATATATAGTGCCTGTTTGTTTTTACTCGTCTGACGATTGGAGCCTGACTTGTGACATAACGACTTTGTCGTTCCGCATAAGGCGGATTTCACGGGGTTCACCCTGTGAAATAGTGGCGGAGCCACTACTGCGGAGCAGTATTTCACAGGGTAAATGAGAGCGGGCCCAAACCCTAAGGGTTTCTAAAACCCTTAGGGTTTTTAACTATAGTACTACTTTACCTAGCAAAATGACTGGCTTTTTAACTAAAGTCAGCAGTCGGGGATTTTTTTACCAGCCCTGATCCATCCGCCCGCCTGAGGCGGGCGGATGGATAATCACTTCACCACTGCTCCACACTGTATCACTTTTCCCAAATGAAATCAAAAGTTTTGTAGTTCCGATTTCCAATCAGACAATATACTGCGAATGGATTGCAGAGACACAATCTCCGAATACAATTCGGAGCTACATTCTTCGAATAAAACAAAAAATGACCTCGGAGAGGTCACATTATTGTAGAATAAAGACGTATAATAGATAACCGGGCCAACTACCTTCCTCAATTAGAGGGCATAAACTCCATGGACCGGAATATATAAAAAGCCAATTTAGAATAGCTTATTTAATTACTGGAATATTGCGGCGCATGCATAGTCTTTACCTCTTTGTACCGATAGCAGTTGCGCCACCAGCTTTATTTATCTCTCCAATCCCCCGGCTGAAGCCGGGGGTTAGTCATATTGAACTTCTCGTCAGACGATCCGTTCCAACGCCCGCCTGAACGAAATAATGTAAAAAAGGTAATTGCACCGTCAACTGTTAAACATCTTAAAATATTTTTTCTTCTCATTCGTCTATAAAAATGGAGGTCATTTAACAATCAGGATCATGGAAACAAAGGCTGAAAAATTAAGTACCTGGGGAATGGTAACAATTTTGACCATTCTATTAATGACAGCATTATTATTAATATAAAAATAAAGATCATGAAAACAACAAATTTCAAAACAAGATGTCGTAGGAACAACGGCAGAAAAAGTCATTTTCACAGTTTGTTCTGGTTAGCGGTGATAGTAGGTATCATTTTGGTAATCGTTTTGTAAAAAATTTTTTGGAATAATGGCCCAAACCCTAAGGGTTTTTTTATGGGTCCGGCTGATAGGTAAAAATCCATCTGAACGCTTCCAACCAGACAAATTCCCTGTGCAACCTTCTCAGGGTTTTTCCAGTCTTCAATATAGGAGAAAACATTACTCGTTTTTATCAGTTTCTGTTTACCCGGCTAATTTAAAAAATTAACCGGGTTAATTCATGCATGCACTATTAACGATCAAAGAATATAAAAAAGGCAATGAAAGATTCGAAGAATTACAAAAAAATAGATAAACATAAGATACTTTACAGGGAATTAATAAGTCCGGCAAATAAAAACAGCTCAAAGGCAAATAAAAATAATCACAAGCTAACCAAAAAACAGTGGTCGTTACTTGTGAATTTGATAAAAGAGTGTGAACTAACCGAGGAGGGAGCCCGCGTTCTGCTGAATGAAGTCAAAAGGGGAAATATTGTCCTGTAAGAAAAATGCCACAAGCATTTTTGGGTCCTTATATAATAAATCAACAAGAGCGAACTGAAAGAGCGAAATTTAGATGTAACTCTTTAATTATTTTACATTATAAACAGCTTCAACCGGTAGAGCGGCACCAAGATCGACACTACGCTGCACCGGACAGGCACTACCAAGAATAACCTTGAACTCACCTTTTTCAATGACCCGTTTGCCTTCATCATTGACCATTTGCATCAACTCCGGCGTTATTTCAAATGTAACCTTTTTATTCTCACCCGGAGTTAATTGAACGCGTTGGAATCCTTTCAGCGAATAAAATGGTACACGTGTTGAAGCTTTCAGATCTGTAATATAAAGTTGTACTACTTCTTCGGCTTTTACTTTTCCGGTATTGGTAATAATCACTTCTACGGTCACGGATTTACCTCTTTCCACTTCCTTAGTGCTAAGTTTAAGGTCACTATACTTAAAGGTTGTATAACTCAGACCAAATCCAAACGGAAACAATGGTTCTTTCTCCATGTAGCGGTAAGTACGGCCGATCATACTATAATCTTCGTAAGCCGGCAGATCTTTAAGGGACATGGGAAATGTGATTGGCAAACGACCGGATGGCGCCACATCACCAAAAATAATATCAGCGACGGCCTGACCACCTTGCTCCCCGGGATACCAGACAAACAACAGCGCATCAGCCATTTCATAAACTTCGGGGCAGGCGATGGCACTCCCGCCGGTTAAAACGACAATAAGCTTATTCGCTTTATTGCGGATTTTCTTTAAAAAATCGACTTGATTCTGCGGTAAGCGAATATCGAATCGGTCGCCTTTATCCGGAGACGCAATAGCCTCTCCTTCTTCTCCTTCGAGTAATTGTGAAATACCCAGACAAGCAATGGTTACATCCGATTCTCCGGCAACACCTGTAAACCAATCTATCGGATTAACATTTTGACGATCGAGTAACGCACCCTGGCGATACATCACGGAGGTATGATTACTCACTTTGCCTATTACACCTTCAAGGATGGTAACCATGTTTTCGCTCAAGCCATAATAATTGGCCAACAGCACTTGCATATGGGTAGCCATTGGACCGCAAATATATACTTTACCAATGTCTTTGTTCAATGGTAATACGTTATTTTGGTTCTTTAAAAGAACAATTGATTTGATCGCCGCTTCGTGCGCCAATTTAATATGTTTTTCACATCGGATCACATCGGGCGAAATGGAATTAAAAGGAACCATTTCGGATGGATCAAATAAACCGAGCCGGAAACGGGTACCCAATAGTTCAGTCAGATTTCGGTCAACGTCGGCTTCAGTAACTAATCCTTGTTCGATAGCTTCAATTATATAAGGATAGGTACTGCCACAGTTAAGATTACAGCCGGCTTTCAATGCTATTGCTGCTGCCTCAGCCGGTGTTTTAGCAATATTATGACCATCATAGAAATCCTTAATAGCCCAGCAGTCCGAAGTGAAATAGCCTTGAAAATTCCATTTTTTGCGTAGGACTTCCTGCATCAGGTAGGGGTGCGCACAACACGGATCACCATTGGTACGATTGTAGGCACCCATCACACCTTCAACATTGGCTTCGGTTACCAATGCTTCGAAAGCCGGAAGATATGTTTCCCACAGGTCTTTTTGCGAAACAATCGCGTCAAATTCATGACGCTGACCTTCAGGGCCGCTGTGTACAGCGTAATGCTTGGCACATGCAGCAACTTTCACGTATTTTATGTGATCGCCTTGTAAGCCATTAACGAATGCAACACCCATGCGAGAGGTCAGGAATGGGTCCTCACCATAAGTTTCCTGGCCACGTCCCCAGCGTGGATCCCGAAACAGGTTAACGTTTGGTGACCAAAAGGTCAGTCCTTGATATCTGCCACGATAACCTTTGTTCGAGCAAACATTGAATTTCGCGCGTCCCTCATCTGCTATAGCAGCCCCAATACGATAGATGAGACCGGTATCAAACATCGCACCCATACCAATGGCCTGCGGGAAAACCGTGGCACGTCCATTTCGTGCAACTCCATGAAGACACTCACTCCACCAGTTGTACTCAGGAATGTCAAGCCGTGGAATCGCCTTCGCATTGTACATAAGCTGATCAACTTTTTCTTTCAGCGTAAGACGAGAGATGAAATCTTTTACCCTGTAATCTATGGGGAAATTAGGATTTTGAAAAGAATATTTAAAGTCTTGAGAAAATACGCTGATATTTATCGCAATTAAGAGAAACAGAAACAAATTTTTGCAGCAATTAGTTCTCATTTTTTATTCCTCTTTATTTTCTTAACTGGTATTGAGTTTTATTTGTCTTGATGCCCGCCCGTACCGAACGGTACGTTCGGGCGGGGAATAATTTCGTTTACTTCCACTCCTAATCTTTAATTCCCAATAACCCAATTTGGACTTGGTTTTTGGGATTTATTTCACAGGGTAAATTTGCGTAGCTATGTTCTTTATTTAATCTCAATTATTTTTCCTACTCCATATTCTATAAAATCTTCTTTATATTCTTCTGCAAATGCTTTTCTAACCGGATCACCTGTGCAATGAGATGGTGCAACTTTTTTTACTCCAAGTTCCCTAAACTTTTTAACTACAGCTAAAGGTGGATGATGGAAACCTCCAATAACAAGATATACATTATCTTTTTTCATCAATTCTTTGGCTTTTTTAACAATATTTTCAATTCCAGGATGAGCACAACCTGTAATAACTATTAATCCTTTTTTTGAATTTATAACCAGAGATTGCTCTCTTGGAGGACCATAAAGCTGTCCAGTGGTATAAACAAAATCAAGAATCTTTCTGGGGATGGAAATATCTACAAATTCAACTCCTTGATTGCTTATCATACGTCTAAAGGAATTAGGAAAGGAACCCGGGATAAAGACAGTAACATTACTATTTTTCTCTAAAAATCCTTTTAATCCTCCCGCATGATCTCCATGAATATGAGAAATAATTACTTTACTAATTGATTTAGGATCGATATTCATCTTCTCCATATTGAAAAGCAAAATT
>DAOVQI010000150.1 GCA_030628785.1 Bacteroidota bacterium | reverse complement strand
TACGCATGAGGTCCGTTTTCGGAACCTTTCCATTCGTTATGTCCATCTTCAAAAGTAACAAATCTGCCTGTGTTAATGTTAAAATATTTCTCATACCCTTTTACTGCTATCAGAACTGCTGTCTGGTCCCAGCTCATCCTTCCGTTTTTATCTTCTTCACTCTGCGGAATTGATATAGCAAATACATCTTTTACCGGGTTATTTTCACATGGCATTTCAATTAACCTTAATCCTGTTTTTATCTGCTCTCCTATTTCAAATCCTGAGAATAAAATTTCAGTCGGCCATTGTTCAATTGCTATTTTTGATTTTAATGAATCCAAATGGATATTGAATTCTTTTCCTTCGGGGAACTTTCCGCCCATACAAACCCATCTTCTGACTTTTTGTTCAACAAGTTCTTTGCCTGATAATGGACATAGTTCATCAGGTTCTGACATAATGAGATTTCCAAGGTTGGTAAGAAAACCTACAGAAATAATTGTTACTGTAGTATCTTCCTGTTCGCTGAGAATTTTACGATATAATTTTACTGCTTCGGGAGCTTCGTTGGTTGACATCAGATCGTGAGGGTATTTTACAATCAGTGAGTCAGGCCATTTCTGGGATGCGCCACGATGTACTCCTTCCGATTTTGGTGCGCCGACAGGAATATCAGGCCGGCCGAAATAGGTATTAATAACATCAATGGAAGGTGCTACAAGCTCATGTTTGTTTGATGACATTGTGGCAAGGATGTTAATATATCCACTATCTGCAAACGCATGCAGTATAGCTAATGCTCCAACATCGTCATAATCCGGTCCGCAATCGGTGTCGAATATGACAGGTACAGGCTTTTGTGTTTCTCCTGCAATATCTTTTTGACTATCCCGGCAACTAAAAGTAAATACTACTATGCCAATAATTAGTAGTTGTAAAATTTTTGCTTTCATAATTAAATCGTATAAGTTTATCATAGGAGAAATTTCCGTTTGCTGTTTTCTGCTTCTTAACTCTTACCATTTCTTTATTCTGTTTTGTCCTGATATTTGTCTACAGGTTAAACATAAAAATTACTCGCTCCCACAGGCCACAATCACAATCCCGCTCGTGAGGTTTTGCTGCGCAAAACGTTCAAAATTACTCGTTCCCACAAGCTACCACACAAACCACTCGAACCTCAACCTTTCCTTCCCAGACTCTGCCAGGTTTTCCAAACCCTGGCAGGTCTCTCTCAGTCTCTCAGTCACTAAGTCACCCAGTCTTCTCCCTTTCTCCCATTCTCTCAGTCACCTCTTCGCTCCATGCCCTGTGCCACAAGCTTCTTTCCTGTTCACTTTTAACTAACCTCACTCCTGTATGGTATGGAAGTCTGGGCTCCAAACTTTGTTACGGCAATTGAAGCCGCTCTATTTGCGAATTTTACGGCTTCCTCAATATTAAAGCCCTCTGAAAAAGCAACTGCAAGTGCACCATTGAATGTATCGCCGGCTGCAGTTGTATCAACAGCTTTTACTTCAGGTGCAGGTATTAATTCAGCCAAGCTGTCTGTATGGATAAAAGCGCCATTCGCGCCCATTGTAATTATCACAATTTCAACACCTTTTTTCTTTAAGATTTGTGCCGCTTTTTCAGCTGTATCTGTATTCGTTACTTTAACTCCTGCAAGAATTTCTGCCTCTGTTTCATTTGGAGTAAGGATATGTATTGTTTTCAGTATTGAATCAGAGAGTTTTTGGGCCGGAGCAGGGTTTAGAATCACTTTCTTATTGTTCCTGTAAGCAATTTGGGCTGCATATTCAACTGTTTCAATTGGTATTTCAAGCTGTAATAATACTATTTCTGCCAGCTCGATCTGTTTAATGGCTTTATCGATATCATCAGGCATAAGTGTCATATTGGATCCGGAAGCAACAACGATACAATTCTCTGCCATTGAGTCAACCGTTATTAATGCAATCCCTGATGGGTTTTCCGGATCGACAGCCATATATTCGGTATTGATACCTTCATTCTTAAGATTTTGAACAGACTGTTCTCCAAATATGTCATTTCCTGTTTTTGAAATAAAAGTAACTTTGCCCCCAAGCCGGGAAGCTGCTACAGCCTGATTCGCTCCTTTACCACCGGGATTCATGAAAAAGGTTCCTCCCAGGAGGGTTTCACCCGGGGCAGGCAAATGATCTGATTTGATCACCATATCAGTATTTGTACTGCCTATAACAACTATTTTGGTTTGATACATTTTTTTACCACCCTCTTTTTAACGGTTTTCCCTGTTGAAATAATTATCCTACGGGGTTTACCCGAGTAGAGTCTTTAAGATAGCCAGATATAAATTAATATTGTTGCTATTGCCAAAACCATCCATTGAAAACGCCAGTCGGACAAGCCTTTTATTTGTTCAAACTTTTTAGACCAATTAATGGTTGTTTTTTCAAGCTTTGTTGTTTCAGTTTTCCGTGTAAAAGCAGAAACACTGAATAGTACTGCAATTATTATTAAAGTTCCCCATAATCCGCGATAAGCAAAATTGAATGTTAGTTTATAATGCAGGAATGGGAATAACTTTTCGCCATTCTCAATACCGGTTAATTGATCCACGACAAATATTGTAGCCAAAACAACCCCCACCAAAACGGATATAAATGCTCCTTTCAGGGTTACTTTTTTGCTGATAATTCCAAATACAATAGCCGGCATTACAGGAAAAACAAGGTAAATTGAAATTGTTTGAAGATATTTATATAGTCCTTCCTCTGTTTTGTAAATAAGATAAGCTGCTGCCATGCCAAGAAAAGTAGCGATAAGAATCACAATCCGTCCTGTGAAGACCTGCATTTTTTCAGAGGTCTGAGGACGATATTCGACAATAAAATCTCTGACCGTCATGGTTGAAACAGAATTCAATACAGCAATGAGAGATGATATCAGGGCTGCCATAAGAGAGGCTAATACAATACCACGAAGACCTGACGGCAACAGATCATTTATTAAAAGGACAAAGGTTTGTTTACTCTCATTATCGTCTAATCCGGGGAAAAGAGCAAGGGCTATCACACCAGGTAATGCAAAAATAAAAATGGGGGAGAATTTTAATAATGTTGAAAACATTGCACCCCATCTTGCCTGTTTCAGGTTTGGTGCTGCTAAAACCCGCTGAACATTAACCTGGTCAATCCCCCAGTAGAAGATACCTGCGTAAAATGCAGTCGCAATGATTCCCCAGAATGGATAAACCGGATCATCATATGGTTTAGCAAGACTCATTGATTCGGGAACTTTTTCAATAAGGGCATCCCAGCCACCAATTTTTTGGAGCCCAAGGAACAACATTATACTACAGCCTATTATCATGATTAACGCCTGAATGGAATCTGTATATGCAACGGCAGTAAAGCCACCAATGATTGTGAATACGGCTGTTATGATACCGATAAGGAAAACGGTAGTCATAACATCCCAGCCTAATATGCTGTTAAGCACTAACGCCCCGGCAAATAAGGTAAACGCCATTTTAGTCATTATGCAAATCAGCAGCATAAGACCTGAAAAGAAAACCCTGGCAGTCCGGTTATATCGTATTTCCAGGAATTCCGGTATTGTATATATTTTGTTTTTGATATAGTATGGAAAAAGGACTGCACAGGCAAAACCAAGGGTAATCGCCGTTGTTAGTTCTACAGTCCCTGCACATAAGCCATACCTGTATGCATCTCCTGAAAGTCCGACCAAATGTTCAGCCCCAATATTTGTTGCAAACAATGAAGCACCAACAATTGGCCAGGTTATCCGGCGTCCTCCAAGGAAAAAATTTGAACTGCTTTTACCAGCTTTGGCACGATAAGCAAAATACAAGCCTAAAAAAAGACTTCCAACAAGAATGACAATTCCTACTACCCAATCTAAGCCGGAAAGGGATATTCTCATGATTAATAGATAATTAAATAAAAGGTAACCAATCAGTTTTCAAGTGTTTCTTTTTTATATTCAGGAAAATAGTTAGTTGTTATAAGTTATTGGTTATAAGTTATAAAGAGCAATTTTCTTTCGTGATCTTTAAATTTGAACTTATCCCTCCTAGAGGAGTCCTTTTGGGAGAGTGCCTTTGGTAGGGAAATGGGATGCGTGCCGCAGTGAAATACATTTCTTTTATTAATTTCACTGAATATGTGGCAAAACAATTCACCCTGCGAATTTCACAGGGTTCACCCCGTGAAACCCTGCGCAGCAGGAGCAACGAAGTTGCTGTTTCACAGGGTAAACATATAACTTTTAACATATAACTTATAACATTTTATAACATTCTGTTTCTATTTCCTCGCAAAACACTGATTAGTTACAATAAAAGATCTATAAGGTCTTTTAATTGAGAGAAATCAGGTACTATTACATGAGCTCCTGCTTTAATCAGGCGGGTACGTTTATCAGGATTCAGTCCATGCCGGCGTATTTCGTTACTTGCAATTCCAATAGCAATTCCTTCATGTTTCCGACACTCTCTGATTTCTACAGGTCCATCTCCAAATACTGCAAGTTCACTTCCTTTTAAGTTATTTTTTTTAATGATTTTTTCAATTACTATCTTTTTGGAATATTTACTGACATCTCCTACCGAGCCATAAATGCCACCATCAAAAAGGTCAGCATAACCAAGCAAACGAGCCTCATTTAGAACATCTTCCTGATCCGTACCACTTGCCAGATACAGCTTAACGTTCCTGTCTCTTAAAGCCTGCAGAAACCGAACCGCTCCTTTAATTGTATAGTCATTAATGTCAAGTTCTTCTTTATTAAACCTGGTCAATCGCTTATTAACCATTTCCATTAGAGTATCATTATATATTTTTTTATAACCGAACTTATCTAATATGTTATCTTTGGGAACAATGTTGAATTCTTCAACCATTTTGATTAGACCTTCCATTTGAACAATTGTCTGTACTCCGGTTAACTTATTAATATAGTCAATTACTCTTTTTCGAACCCGGTGATAAAGTGTTTCACTTGCGATTTTGTATTTGTCACCTAAAATTGCATTAATCATGACAGGCTCCATAATGGTTTCCCAACCCTGTCTTATAGTACTGATTGTCCCATCATGATCAAATACTGCATGTTTTATTTTTCCTGTTCTTTTAATGCCCTCGCTGTAACATAATTCAATATCAGCACCTGAGAGATAGTTAGCCCGACGAAGATCTTCAGCTAATTCGGGTTGATAAATATAATCAGGGTCTTTACTGATTTCAAGAATTTCCTCTCCTGAAGCAGTTCCGGTTGTAAAAAGTTTTTGTACTGTTACGGCGGCTGCAAAATTAGCGAATATAGCAGTATCCCTTGGTTTAATTCCGGCAGCCAGACATAAAACAAGAGCACTGATTGTAGTATCTCCTGCACCAACCGGATCAAGTTTTGTTAATAATTGAATTCCGGGTATCTCACTGATGCCTTCAGAATCAATTGTCAATATCCCACGTGAGCCACGGGTAATAAATATGGGCTTCTTTGATTGCTTATAAATATTCTTAGCATAAAGTTTAATATCTGTTGTTGATACGATATCGTTTGGGTTCAAATCTACACCATTTAGTCTGGCAATCTCAATATCATTTGTCTTACGAAAAACGTTATTGAATTTATCATTATAATGTCTTGAATCGAGCAAAATAATCTTGTTTTCAAATTCTTCGAAAAGTTTATTTGCTTCATTAATAAACTCTTCATTGTTGATACTACCTGGTACTTGCTGGTTGAAGATCAGGGCATCATAATTTTGCAGCGCAAATCGTAAATTTTTAAGAATTTTTTTATCTGTTTCTTCAGACCGCTCATTAAAAAATCCGAAATCAATCCGTGGTTCTTCATTTTCCTCCAGGTATTTTTTCGTAAAAGTGACTGTGCTAAAATTCTCTTTTTGAACAATTAAGGAACTAATATCTGCATGTAGAGCGACAAGTTGTAAAGTTAGTTCCCTGCCAAAAATATCATCTCCTATCACTCCAATAACCTTGATACTTGCTGGTTTTAGAGCAGATAAATTGGCTACAATATTAGATGCACCTCCGGGTGAATAGTAATGTTTTCTTACAGCTTCAGCCTGTAATCCGGTTTCAACAGAAATCTCCGAGCCTCCCGGGTCTATTATCCAGTATGCATCCAAACAAAAATCACCATAAACAGCTATTTTAACCTTATTAATCTTCTTAAGAATTTCAATAATTTGATTACTCCTCATGTAGATAATAATTTACTTAGTTATGTTCTTCTGTTCCAATATTCTGTTAAGCCTGTGTATACATTGTATCATAGCTCTGACCGTATGATAGTTTATTTTCCATGAATGCCCCATGTGTGTCCAGATTGGTTCACCTTTGCGAGTTAGAAGAGGCCACCATTCTCCAATTTGATGATTTATGACCTTATCAAAAACAAAACGATGTACATTTCCATAGGCCTGCCAATACTTCTCCGATCCGAACAACAGATATGCATCAAGCATCCCTATCATAACTTCAGCTTGTTGCCAGAATTCTTTCTCCATATCATAGACACCACCTTTGTGCGGTCCTTCAACGTAAACTCCTCCGTATTCGGTATCAATACCGTTATTAACAGTATGGTCAAACACTTTTTTCAATAAATCTCTGTATTCATTGGCATTTATACCCAGAGTATTTAACGCATGTATCAATAACCAGGCAAGCTCGACATTATGTCCGTAGCAGGTATTATCCTCAGGATTTTTCTTTTGTCCACCGTCAGCATAACGATCCCAGCCCCAAACAATATCGAATTTTATCTGAGGTGCGACTTTCCAATTGGGAGCGAATTGAGATATACCAGTTTTATATTTGGGATGCAGCATTTTGCTGATCAAAATATTGATATTTTCCAATAATTTACTTTGAAAAAAGCTCTTTTTACTACATTCATAAAGAGTAGTAAAAGCTTCCATAAGATGCATATGCACATCAAGGGTTTTACGATCTCCTCCTTGGCTGCCGGGCCCGGCAAGATTCCAACTTCTGTCAAACATCTCAAAATATCCGCCATATATACTATCGGCACAATGTTTCTGTATTAGATTAAAAGTTTTTTCAGCATATTCAAGGCCTGTTGTATCCCTGGTTGCTAAAGTGTATTCACTCAGGCAATAAATGGCAAAACTTTGTCCATAAAGGATCTTTTCATCTTTCTTCATATTACCCTTGCGGTCCATCATCCAATAAAATCCCCCATGTTTTTTGTCCCACATTTTATTAATAAGAAAATCAATGCCATGTCTGGCAATTTCGGCACAATTGCCACTACCGTACCCAGCCCGATGAGCTGAAGACATAGTATATACAGATCGGGTTTGGGCAATTAATGACTTTTCATCCTCTCCGGTTTCTATACCATTCTGGTCAAAATGGGTTATATAACCTCCATACTGCTTATCTTTTAAACGATTTAACCAAAAGGGTAATAATTCATTCAAAAGATGGTTTTCGGCTTCCTTTTTGTACATTAATATTTGTTCCTTGTACATAATTTAAATGTATCGGAATTTATTCACTTCGTTCATGAGATCGCCCCGCCCAGGCGGGGCTAAGTTCAAAATTATTCGTTGATTAATAATAAGTTATATCATTCTTATAAATATTATTGTATTAAAGGCTAAGG
>DAOVQI010000125.1 GCA_030628785.1 Bacteroidota bacterium | reverse complement strand
TTTTCTTGATCGATAATATCTTTAATGTCCTTGACAATAATGATTGATTATTAAGTTCATAACTATTTCCTCTTGATATCCTTAGCCTCAGCCTTAGCCTTAGCCTTGACCACTTTGTTCCAAAATTAGAGGATAACTTTAATTTAACTATTCTTTTTAATTCACCCTGTGAAATAAATCGAAGATTTATTGCAAAGCAATATTTCACAGGGTAAATTTGTGAAGCTATGTTCTTAGTCAATTTCAATTTTACATTTTAGGCATTTCAGGCATTTCTTCTTTTAGGCACTTCTTTTTCCAATTTTCTCTGTTTTTATACATCCAGTTTGTTGCATTTCCTTTCGTACACCACTTAATTGCCTTTTTAATTTCATAGCATCTGTAAGAATCGTATTTGTATTTACCAGGGCAATTGAATTCTTTTTCAATTTCTTTAAGAAAAGGTAAAGCTTTTTTATCTGCTAGTTGTCCAAGAGCCCATATAGCATGATTTTTTTCTTCAGATGTATGTATGTCGGATTTAAAATAGGCAATTAATGAATTAACACAGTCTTGTTGAAATTCGTGTTTAGCCTCAATGCATACGGATTTTACTCCTGAATATATTTTGTAAAATGAGTAGCAGGTAAAAACAATAAAAATTGAAAACCCAATGGATACTATATAGAGTACTGCTTTCCTGGAATTATAGTTACTTTTTTTTGTGTAAAGATCCTTCATAATATTAATATTAAATTTTGCTTAACAACCGGCATTTCCAATTTTAGACACTTTAGGCACTTCTTCATTTAGGCACTTAGATCCCGAATAGCTTCGCTTTCGGGATTAATTCGACTAAAAACTTTTATTTCTCCGCCAGGCGGATCATAAAAGTGAAGTCTCATTAACTTTAGGCACTTCTTTTTTTTAGGCATTTAGAACTCAATTTTATAACTTAAATACGGATACATTATTGTTATTTCATAAGGTTCAACGGTGTTTGTTTCGTAATTATAGGCATGACCCAGAAAATCTCTTTGCATCAGAAGGTTTTTCACCTGAAGAATAATAGCATGAGCGCATTTAGGTCTGTTAATTCTATAGTTTACCGAGATATCCAGGTAATAGTTGGTTGGTGATTGTTCCTGGTAGATCCTGGAATTATCATAGATCACAAACTGACATGCAGTTGACTTTTCAACATCTACCGGAGCATATCGCTTACCACCCAAAATAGTAAACTTACCGTTCAGGCTGAATATATTGTTTTTCCTGACCTTCCATTCTTTTCCGCCGAGCAAATTGCATACAAAGTTCTGGTTATAGCGGCTGTTCCGTTCAATGTTGTCACCTCCTTCATATCTCGAATCGAAAACAGACGCTGTGAACATATAATAATATCCGTCTTTCAGAAAACGCTCAAAGGTAATATCAATTCCTATGTTTCTGCCTGTTCCGTTATTGGTTAGTTGATTTGAGAAAAACATTTCATTATTATAATTAATCATTGAAAAAGAACTATCAGGTATTACCGGAACATCATACAAACTCTGGTAATATGGCTCGATTTTCAGGTGCGTGAAATTGTTAATTCTCCAATCGTATCCCAATACAAGATGGTGTGCTTTTGTAATTTCCACTTCTTTGTTCAGAGTTTCCCAACCACCAGGCATTAAAACTTCCATTAAATAGATCCTCAAAGGCTCAATTCTGCTATGTTTACCGTATGCAAAGCTAAAGGTATGATTAGGCAAGAATTTCCAATTAACACCTAATCGTGGCTCTATAGAATACGTATTATTCAGGGTGAAAAACAAGAAGTGTAAACCTGCGTTAATATTCAGCTTTTCATTTATGAAATATTTGGATTGGGAATAGAATTGCACCGATGCGGAAGAACCCTTGTCAGCAACAAAGAAATCCACGGTGTCTTTAGTAGCAACATCCGTATTCGCTTCTACATCATAGTTAAAAGCAATACGGCTTATTTTAAATCCGGTTTTATTTGAGTGCCTGCTGCTGAATTTGTGATTCAGGTAACTTGATAAAACAAACCTGGAATTGATCTCATTTTGATCCGATACAGGAATCTCCAACAGGCTTGGTCTTAGGTATGAATTCTTATTAATATACCTGGTTGCAGAAAAAGAAATTGTAGAAAAAACATAGGATCGTTTCCCTAAAACTTTTCGGTGGTTTATTCCCGATGCCGTCAGATCATAATGAATATCGTAATGATAGTTATCATAATTGGTTTTCCACCTGGTTGAATCTTCCTCGGGTTCAAATGCAATCTTGCCTAAACCATTAATGCTCCATAATGAAAATGTTCCGGCTTTGGAAGTTGGAAAATTCAACTTTACAGATAAATCTGTAAAGTCAGGCAACCCGGTAACCTGAGGCAGAAAAGCTTTTAGTATACCGAATGTTGAATATCTGTAATTAAACAGATATGTGGCTTGTTTTCCTTCCATAAATGGTCCTTCTGCGGCAAAATCAACTCCATAGGAACCTATCTGGATGGCATATTCCCTTGTATCATAATTCCCTGTCCGCAAATTAATGTCGAATACTCCTGACAATGCATTGCCATATTCAGCAGGAAAAGCTCCTGTAAAGAAATCTGAATTAGCCAACATATTGCTGCTGAACATTGTTATTATCCCACCTCCGGAGAATAATCCTGCCAAATGATTCGGTGCGGGAATTTCAGTTCCTTCCAATCGCCATAAAATCCCTTTAGCTGCATTCCCCCTGATAACGATTTCATTATTATCCACCGTACTTGGGGTAACACCCGCAAAAGAACTTGCCAAACGAGACGGATCATCAAAACCACCGGCAAATCGTTGAGCCTCTTCAACCGAAAAGGTCCTGGCCGATAACGTAGCCATTGAATTCAGAGGCTTCTCCTTTTGAAGCTCATGTTTTACTACTACTTCTTTCAACGTTGCAACAGACTCTTGTATAGGAATATTCAAAACTATTTCCTTACCTGAACTTACAAGTAGCTCAGAAATAAAACATCTTTCATATCCAACATAACTGACCTGAAGATTGACTCTCCCCACCGTAACATTTTCAATCTTGAAAAATCCATCCGTATCAGTTGAAACACCAATTAATGGATCTGATCCCAGAATAACGATAGTAGCACCCGGTAATCCGATTTGAGTTTCACTATCATACACCTTCCCTTTAATAGTCTGTGTAATTTCCTGTGAGTATAAAACACTTCTCGGGAAAAATATAAAAAAAGCAACTATTAATATTTTTCGCATATAACTTATGTAAGTTCCTGGAAAAACCACATTACGTTTAGTGGATATGACGGGCAGTTTTTTCAACCTGGCGAAACAAAACGAAGGATCTGAAGCTAAGCAATAAAATGATTGGAATTGCTGCCTTATTGAATTCCTGAGGGATTACTTTCCAGAAGATTATTATGAATAGCAGAAATATTCCATAACCAAGAAAATAGTATTTATTCACCTTGTAGTTTTTCAATTTTTTCCAGAAAGCGAAGACAACATTTGAAGGTATTGCCCAAAGAAGGTTTAAATTATATTTTAAGCTCTCATGATCCGTGCCCAACCAAAGGATTAAAAAAAATATACCGAACAAACCTGTTGTAAGAAAAATTGTTTTATCAATAAAGATTATAGTTTTTTTAGACTTAATTATTAATGTTGTTAAAATAATTATTATGGAAATAATCCACATTATTCTATTCGGGTTAGCCATATTTCTTTTTGGTGAAATATTGCTTCCTTTGAAAAGTGTAACGATATTACCTGCTAATTTAGAAGAATTGCTGTTTAGGTTATTCATCAAGTTATCCGGAAGAAACATGCTTTCGCGAACAGACATTTTTTTATCTGCCGGTAAGCCCATAACAAGGTCAATCCCAAATCTTGTCCATTCTTTACTGCTTAAATAAATAGCGATATTTTGTCTGAATGTCATATTGGCCGGATTGTCCAGGTGAAGAAAGTAGTTTTTATCCTTAACTTGTGATTCGAGCAGGTCAATAATTTTTGTACAACAGTTGTTATAGAAGAAATCATATAAATAGTACCGGTTCTGAGGGAGATAATTGGTTTCCAGTGCAGAGAAAATCTGCTCTTTTTCTTTCTTCGACAGAATTAGAATTTGCTGATAAACCGACCTGTTTTCCTGGATATATCCGTAAACAAAGAAATTAAATGAAGTTCGATCAATTTGATATAGCAATTTCCCTTTTACGAATTTCATGTAGAAATTTGGAGTATTAAAATCAAAGACTCCATAATTGTAAACATAATCAATCCCTAATACAGGGTCCCATACTCTAATAGCGCTATGCCCAAAGATGGAATATAGTTCTGTGCCAGGGCTACATGTTAACAAGGATATTTCAGCCTGATCAGACAATTGGAGAGAATATCCATTTGTACAAAAATGAGTTAAAATTATCAGGATAATTAAATACTTTGTTGTTTTCTTCAATGTGGTGAATTTTAGAAATTTTCTGTAACGGACCTGGTTAATGGCAGTTATTAATTCACAATAGCGATTATTGGTCACTGTATTTTCATTTACAAAATCGCTCATATGTATTTTTGATTTCATCCATATTTGTCTGATAATCACATTGTAAGGCAAGTTTAAAATCTTTGCATGCACCTTCTCTATCCTTTAAGAAGAATTTACATAATCCCCTATTATGAAGAGCATAATTGAAACATGGGTCTTTTTCTATTAGCTGGTCAAACACCTCAATTGACTTTTCAAAATCTATCAATTTATAATAACTCATCCCAAGATTATAATATGCTTCTAAATCAGTTGAGTCACTACTAATTACTTCTTGAAAATAAACAATAGATTTTTGGTAATCCTCCTTAGTTTCATCGAAGCAAATTTCTCTTTCATATTTGGATATTTTTGTTGAATCTAGCTTCTGTGAAAATATATTTATGCAAAAAATTAAAAGCAAAACTGAAAGAATAGCCCTTTTTATATTATAATTATAGAACATAGTAAACAAATTAATTGATGAAAAAAATTAATAAACTTTGAAATTCCTATACAATCAAATATAGTCAATAAAAATTTATAGGTATGAATTGATTTCATTAATGGCTGAGCCAAAGACATAAAGTTCCTTTACCTTATGAAGATTACAAAGCATAATTATTTTATCAATATTTCTTTCTACAATAACAAAAAATTCCAAAAAATCTACAAAATAAAAAGGCTTTTTAACAAATTCCTTTTAAATTAGAAGATATTCAAAAAACACAACTATGAAAAAAATAATTACCGTAATGTTATTAGCTATCTTACTCCATGCATGTGCTTCAAAATCAGACGTTCAGATCACCCAACTGCGGTGCGAATACCTGGACAACCCGCTGGGAATTGATGAAGTGAATCCCCGGTTAAGCTGGATCATCGAATCTGTCGAAGGCGGACAAAAACAAACAGCCTACCAGGTAATGGTAGCTTCAACCCTGGAAAAACTCAACTCGAAAAATCCAGACCTCTGGGACTCGGGTAAGGTAAAATCGAACCAATCCATTCAAATCGAATACAAAGGCAAACCTTTATCTTCCAGAATGGATTGTTACTGGAAAGTAAAGATTTGGGATAAAAAAGGCAGGCCTTCTGCATGGAGTGATCCGGCGTTGTGGTCTATGGGTTTACTCGAAAAAACCGATTGGAAAGCAAAATGGATTGGAGCAGATCCAAACAAAATAAATGAAGAAGTTAAAAAAGATCTGTCTTTTTCGGAAAAACATATTAAAATCGAACAACGCGGTGATCCTCCTATTCCTCCATCTCCCCTTCTGAAAAAATCATTCACCATAAAAAAGCAAATTAAGAAGGCAACTGCATATGCAACAGCGCTTGGTTTATACGAATTGAGGATTAATGGTAAAAAGGTAGGCGATTATGTTCTGGCACCTGAATGGACAGATTATAACAAAAGGATCCAATACCAAACCTTTGATGTTACCGGTTTTCTTAACCAGGGGGAAAATGTTATCGGGGCTACACTTGCCGATGGTTGGTATATGGGATTCTTTGCCCAATGGTGGAGCAAAACACCAAACCGTGGTGAGAATTATGGAAGCCTTGACCGGAAGTTACTGGTCCAGTTGGAAATTGTTACAACGGATGATCAGACAGATACAGTTATTACAGATAAAACATGGCAGATATGGAATGATGGTCCCGTACGCAGCGCCGACATGTTTTTGGGTGAAGTATATGACACGCGTAAAGAAATAATGGATTGGGATATGCCTGAATTTGATGATTCTGAATGGAAAAATGCCTCTGAATTCCCGGCAACAGAAGCTGAACTGGTTGCGCAAATGAATGAACCGATACGAATAGTAAAGGAACTCAAACCTATTGCTGTTACCGAGCCTGAAACCGGAACCTACATTTTTGATATGGGACAAAACATGGTAGGTTGGTGCAGATTAATGGTTAATGAACCTGAAGTGACGAAGATCAGACTAAGGCATGGGGAAATGCTTACAATGGATGGAGGGATCTATGTTGAAAATTTGCGCAGTGCAAAACAGGAAGATATTTTTATAACGAATGGAAAAAGTGAGAATACATTTGAGCCACGCTTTACATACCACGGATTCCGGTATGTAGAAGTAACAGGACTGAGCAAAAAGCCCACACCTGAAATGCTTACGGGTATGGTTGTAGCTTCAGATGCTGATCTGACAGGGAAATTCGAGTGCTCAAATTCTGATCTGAATCAAATATGGAAAAACACCCTCTGGTCACAACGTGGTAACATGCACAGCACTCCAACCGATTGCCCCCAGCGCGATGAAAGAATGGGGTGGATGGGCGATGCCCAGGTATTTTCCCAAACCGCTATTTATAATATGGATATGGCAGCCTTCTTTTCGAAATGGATCCAGGATATCAGGGACGCCCAGCAGGAAGACGGGCGTTATGCTGATTTTTGCCCTTATCCAAATAATATACGTGAACACCTGAATTCACCGGGATGGGCCGATGCCGGAGTGATCGTCCCCTGGCGTTTATACCAGAACTACGCTGATGAACGGATTCTGGAAAAACATTATTTATCGGCAAAACGATTCATCGACCATGTTCATTTAGAAAATCCGGATTTGATCTGGACCCAAAGTGTGGGAAATAATTATGGCGACTGGCTCAATGGTAATACCATCATTTCTGACGATTATCCAAAAACCGGGGGCAAAGTTCCTGACGAAATACATGCAACCATGTTTTTTGCACATTCAACCCGGATTTTAGCAAACATAGCAGAAATAATTGGTAATGAAGAAGATGCCCGAAAATACACAAAACTGGCAGACGAAATATGGTCGGTTTTTAACAAAAACTTCGTCGATTCCGTAGGGCAAATTAAAGGAAAAACCCAGGCAGGATATGCGCTTGCCCTGAATTTTGACCTTTTACCGGAAAAGTTGCGAAAAAAAGCAGCGAAATGGATGGCTGATGCCGTTCATGAATATGACATACGAATATCAACCGGCTTTCAGTCAACATACCGCCTGATGCTGGAATTAACCCGGTGGGGATATAACGATATTGCATATCAATTGGTCGAAAGCCACAAGTTTCCCTCATGGCTCTATTCCATCGATCAGGGTGCAACCACCATCTGGGAACGGTGGGACGCCTATGTTAAAGGCAGGGGTTTTCAAAGCACAGGGATGAATTCATTCAACCATTATTCCTTTGGTTCGGTTGTTGAATGGATGGTAAAAACCATTCTCGGGATTAACCCCGATGATGAATTTCCCGGATTTAAGAAATTTATTATACATCCCCAACCCGGAGGATCCCTTGAGTGGGCAAAAGGAGAATATAACTCCATTCATGGGAAAATCGAAAGTGAATGGAAAACAGAAAACGGCCAGTTTATATTAAATATCAGTGTACCGGTAAACACTACTGCAAAAGTATTTATTCCTGCTAAAGACCCCGATTTGGTAATGGAAAGCAACAAACCCATTAAAAAATCAAAAAGTATTCAATTTCTTGATTTCGTAAATAGTGAAGCTGTTTATGTAGTGCCTTCGGGTAAGTATGAGTTTACAGTGCCATATATCAGATAATAGAAAAGAGAAACGACTGAAAGAATTAGAAATAACTATTCTCCATGAAATCTCTCCATTTCTCTAATTTTCTTATTTAATTTTGTCTTATCCTCTATTTTCTCATAGAGCAGATAGCCTATTTTCCCCTCTTTAACATGCCATCTACCGATAATTCTTCCATTTCTAATTATGGAGTTATGGAGTTCTCCATATTCACCAGAGATTTTCTTTAAGTATTCTTGATTTACAAATCTAGGATACATTGTATATTTGTAAGTAATTACATATTGGTCACAGCCGGACATTAGTAACAAACTTTCTTCACC
>DAOVQI010000013.1 GCA_030628785.1 Bacteroidota bacterium | reverse complement strand
CTATCCATGAAATACTAATCCTGTCCGGTTATTACAAACTTTCATTAAAGGTGGGAGAGAGAAAGGCAATACAAGAGAACATTTAATGTTAAGCAAGAACCTTCCTTTTTTTATTATACATTTACCCTGCTTGCCTGTAACTTGTTTATACCGTTACTTTTATAATCCAAAAGTAACTATTATCTCACAATATGGTATATAATGTGTACTTATGTTTTGTGAAAGGTACACTTTATCCTTTAAGCATCAATATCATCAAACGGACTCTTTACATTTCTTATGCTTTTTGTGCTTACATGGGTGTAAATCTCTGTTGTTTTGCTGCTTTTATGTCCGAGAATCTCCTGTATCAATCTTATATCATATCCGCTTTCATGTAAATGAGTGGCAAATGAGTGCCTTAATATGTGAACTCCACCTTCAGTTTTAATTCCTGCTTTGGCTTTGGCCCTTCTGAAAACCTTTCCAATGCTTTCAGCCGAGTAACTATTGCCTTGTTGCCCTTCAAACAAATATTCTTTCGGTTTGTAAGTACGATAGTATTCTTGTAATAAAACTAATATCCTTTTCGATAAGCCCACTATCCTGTCTTTATTGCCCTTAGCATTTCTTATATTAATAATCATTCTTTTCGAATCAATATCAGTTATTTTAACATTCAAAAGTTCACTCCGCCTTAATCCTGCCGAATAAATTAAACTTAACAAAGCTTTGTGTTTGATGTTTTTAACTGTGTTGAGTAAGGCCATTACATCTTCTTTTGATAAAACTTTAGGCAAATGCTTGCTTCTTCTTGGCCTTTCTATCTCTTCTAATCTCAGATTTTTGTTATGAACTTTCTCGTAGAATTTCTTGATCGCATTTATAAATTGATTTTGATATGATGCTGAAAGCCCTTTTCTTATAATAAAATCATGATTGTATCTGATAATGTCCTCCAAACTGATTTCTGATGGTGATTTGTTTTTAGTATGTTTAAAAAACTTAGTTACCATTGATGTGTATGTTTCAATGGTGGATGCCGAATATCGGTTGCCTTTCAGGTATCTTTCAAACTCAACAATTTCTTTAGTTATTTCAGGTTTAAATTCTTTTTTTGCTTCTGTTTGCAACTTGGGCTTTTCAAACATGCTCTCAAAAAGCTCCCTGTTTTCTAAACTTATAGGAAAAACCCATCTTTTCTGAGGCCCGCTAAAATAACAACCCGGGATCTTTACTGCATTTGCCTTGGTAAAGGCTCCTTCCTTTATTTCAATCTTGTACCGGTTTCGGGAAATTTGGATTAAACGATAATCAAGAAATTCTTTTTTATCAGCCATTGTTGGTTTGTATTTGCTTAAAGTAATTATGCAGGGCAGAAATTTCCCTTTCTAAATTTAAACATTATGTTTTATCTGAACAAATTAGTGTCGCTTTCCAGCAAATGTGTCGCATCCAAATGATGACAGTGCCACATAATTGCAACGCAATGAGTGAACTTGTCGGATAACCTGTCTCCTGTGCTAGCAAACCGCAGTCGTCCAACGAGTATCTAACTCAACCTGCAAGAACGACTTTTGAAAGCCGTTTTACTAATAACAAAATTTTGGTTTTTTTTCTGATTTTCTTTTACTTTTACATAACCTGAAAAATTACTTCGTTCATCCGAACTTAGCAAAGTGATCTAATCGAAGATTTACTAATTTTCGGGATTAATTGAGAATTTCTTACTGAACTTAAATGTTCAATATTCCAATATAATCGACTACAACTTATGTTAATGACTAAACGATTTGTTTCGACTGATTAGTAACCAAAAATTATTCACATGAGTACAAAAAAAAACAATACAAAAAATCATTTATGGAACCTTCCTTTTTATATTATGTTTTGTGTTTATCAACGGATCAGAAGCACAGAACACAGATCCCGGAATACTTACTCTCGACCGCATTTTTACCGATCGTGAATTCACCTCGGAAAGATTCGGTCCGGCCAGGTGGCTGGACGATGGCACTGGTTACACAACCCTGGAAGCCCCGACTGACGGAGAAGGTCGTGACCTGGTAAAATATGATCCCAAAACCGGTAAACGCGAGATCCTTGTTCATGCCCGGCAACTGGTACCGGACGGAAAAGAAAAGCCACTCAGGATCGTAAACTATGCCTGGTCACCTGGCGGCGACAAGCTCCTTGTCTTTACAAATACAAAACGTGTATGGCGGCAAAATACCAAGGGAGATTACTGGGTTTTGGACCTGAGTTCAGGAGGTTTAAAACAACTGGGTACCTTTACCAAACCTTCAACGTTAATGTTTGCAAAATTTTCTCCCGATGGGAAAAAAGCAGGATATGTGGTCGAAAATAATATTTATGTTGAAGACCTTGCTACTGGTAAAGTTATTCAACTTACCCATGACGGCTCAGAAACCCTGATAAACGGTACGTTCGACTGGGTATACGAAGAAGAGTTTTCACTGCGCGATGGCTTCCGCTGGAGTCCTGACAGCCGGTTGATTGCATACTGGCAGCTCGATGCTTCATGTGTCAGGGAATTTTACCTGATCAATAATACCGATTCATTATATTCCTTTATTATTCCAATAAAGTATCCGAAAGTAGGAGAGAAGCTGTCAGCCTGCAAAGTGGGGGTTGTCAGTGCTGAAGGAGGAAAAACAACCTGGATGAAGGTGAAAGGTGATCCGAGAAATAACTATATTGCCCGTATGGAATGGGCAGCCGGTTCTGACGAGATTATTTTCCAATACCTGAACAGACACCAGAATACTATAAAACTAATGCTCGGAAATGCAGAAACAGGTGAAGTGAATAATATCTATACAGAAAAGGATGAAGCCTGGCTGAATGTGGTGGATGATCTTAAATGGATGGATAATGGAAAAAGCTTTACATGGATCAGCGAACATACAGGCTGGCGGCATGTCTACCTGGTATCAAGGGATGGGCAAAGTATTACACCAGTAACAAAAGGAGCATATGATGTGATATCTGTTCAGAATATTGATGAAAAGGGCGGTTATGTCTATTTTATTGCATCGCCTGACAACCCAACACAACGCTATCTTTTCAGAGCTGGTCTTAGTGGTAAAGGAGATGCCGAACGGCTAACACCGGTTGACCAACCCGGATATCATAGCTACCAGGTTTCGCCCGATTCCAAATGGGCTATTCATACGTTTACCAATACCACAACTCCCAGAACAATTGACCTTATCGATCTCCCCGAACATAAACCAGTTCGTATGCTTGCTGAAAACAAAGAACTGAAGGAAAAAATGGCACAGTTAAAAGTCAGTCCTGTAGAATTCTTCAGGGTAGATATTGGTGATGGTGTTGAACTGGATGGCTGGATGATCAAACCATACGATTTTGATCCTGAAAAAAAATATCCTGTTCTTATTTTTATGTTTATAGTGAACCTGCAGGGCAAACCGTAATAGACCGGCCTCCGAGCCTTTGGCACCTGATGTTATCACAAAAAGGTTATATCATAATTAGTGTGGATAACAGGGGTACACCGGCTCCGCGTGGACGGGATTGGAGAAAATGTGTTTATATGCAGATTGGCATCCTGTCATCGGCTGACCAGGCAAAAGCCGCAAAGATCATTTCGAAATGGGATTTTGTGGATGAGAACAGAATTGCTATTTGGGGATGGAGTGGGGGAGGTTCAGGTACCCTGAATGCCATACTCAGGTATCCGGATATTTATCATACCGGAATATCCGTTGCCCCGGTACCCGATCAACGGTATTACGACGCTATTTACCAGGAACGGTATATGCGGACGCCAGAGGAAAATCCGGAAGGATTTGAAAAAGGATCGCCTTTAACCTTTGCTGAAAACCTGAAAGGAAATTTGTTAATTGTTCATGGTACCGGTGACGATAATGTACACTTCCAGGGGACGGAAGCTCTTATTAACGAACTAATTAAACACAATAAGCATTTTACCATGATGGCGTATCCAAACAGGTCGCATGGGATCCGTGAAGGTAAAGGTACAACACGGCATTTGTATGGTTTGCTTACCAGGTACCTGCTGGAAAATATGTCACCTGGGACGTTTTAATATAAATATGCAAAATCCACCTCCAAGTATTTTTAACGATGTAATAGGCCCTGTAATGAGAGGCCCTTCCAGCTCTCATACAGCAGCCTCGGTCAGGATTGGCATACTTACACGTCAGATCCTCGATGATAAGCCCGTTAAAGCAGTTTTTGAGTTTGACCCAATGGGATCCCTGGCAACAACCTATAGCTCACAAGGTTCAGATATAGGTTTGGCAGCCGGACTGCTCAACTGGGAAATATCAAATCCTGATCTGCCACATTCACTCCAAAAAGCAACAGAAGAAGGTATCGATATAGAGTTCCGGATTGTTCCTTTTCAAGCCGATCATCCAAATACCTATCGTATAAGCCTGACAGGTAAATCTGGAAAAAAGGTCAAAGTACAAGCAGTTTCCTATGGTGGAGGGATGGTGGAGATTATCTCAATTGATGATATTCCTGTGAACATAAGGGGCGACTATTATGAAGTCCTGGTTAATGTGGCGGAAGGGAAAGAATTGACAGAGCAAGAAGTCCGACTACTCACCGACCAAACTGATATAATAGAGTCCGTTACTGTATCATCAGGATATGGTAAAGGGATAATTCTGTATAAGATGTCGAAACCTGCTGAGCACGAATGGCTGAAAAGCTTGGAACAAAAGGAATCCGTGACTTGCATCGTTTGTCTTGAACCGGTAATGCCTGTGCTGTCATCAAGGAATATTAAAGTACCATTCAACACGGCCTCTGAATTGGCTGGGATTGGAAAAAAGAAAAAGATAAGTCTTTATGATGCGGCAATGCTGTATGAATGCCATCGCAGTTCATTTTCGGAGGAAAAGGTATTCCTTATGATGAAGGATATTGTTGTTCTTTTGCAGGAGTCTGTTCGGAAAGGCCTGGAAGGAACAAGGTATTCCGACCGCATACTCGGATATCAATCGGGGAAATTTGAAAAAGCCCGGAAAAAAGGCAACTTGATCGATGCAGGTCTGATGAATAAAATTATCTCATCAAATATGGCCCTAATGGAAGTAAAAAGTTCAATGGGTTTGATAGTTGCAGCTCCTACAGCCGGATCGTGTGCAACGCTTCCAGGTACCCTGATCCCGACTGCAGATACTCTTGGACTGGATCAGGATGATCTCACAAAAGCCTTTCTTGTTGCCGGTATGATTGGAGTATTTATTGCTAATGGTTCTACTTTTGCAGCAGAAGAATGTGGTTGCCAGGCCGAATGTGGTTCTGCTTCAGGTATGGCAGCGGCCGGATTAGTACAATTTGCGGGCGGTACGGTTGAACAGGGAATTGCAGCAGCGTCAATGGCTCTTCAGAATACCATGGGAATGACGTGTGACCCTGTAGCTAACAGGGTTGAAGTTCCCTGTTTGGGAAAAAATGTCATGGGGGCTGTGAATGCTCTCGCATCGGCTAATATGGCATTGGCAGGAATAGATCCGGTTATACCGCTCGATGAAGTGATACATGCAATGGATGAAACCGGTAAAATGCTGCCCAGGGAATTATGCTGTACAGGACTTGGGGGATTATCACTTACACCCACTTCGAAGAGGATTGAAGAAAAGCTAAGGGTAGCGAGACAAATTAATTCGGTAAAAAAACACCCGTCGGACCGTTAAAAACGGGCGGACGGGTGCCTTTTGCTATTCTTCCAAATCCTTCCCTAAAAAATGCCTTAACCAAAACTGTACACCTTCCCTTGTGGAATGCCTTCTCTTTGCACCACCCCAACCGTGCCTGCCACCTGGATATAGCATCAGCTCAAAATCCTTACCGAGATCCTCTAATTTGCTTACCAACTGGATAGTGTTCTGCATATGCACATTGTCATCCATGGTTCCGTGAGTGATCAGTAAAAATCCCTTATACTTATCGGCATGTGTCATCACCGATCCAAATTCATATCCTTCAGGATTTTGCCCGGGGGTATCCATATACCTTTCTGTATAGACATTATCATACAGTTTCCAATCGGTAACGGAGGAAGAAGCGATTCCGTACGTGAAATAATCAGCGCCATAGGTCAGCGCCATGCAGGTTGTGTAACCACCATAACTGCCGCCCGTAATACCCACTTTGTCAGGATCAATAAATGGTTTTTCAAGCAACCATTTTACCGCCTCAATATAATCGTGCATCTCCCATTTACCCAGATTCCTGTGCATCAGTCCAACACCGGTCTTACCAAAATGACCGGATGCCCGGTGGTCAACTGATATGGTTATTATTCCGTTCTGGGCATAATAATGTTCACTAAAACCACGCCGGAATGAATTCCTGACCGTAGCCGAATTGGGGCCTCCGTATATCGAGAACCGCACAGGGTATTTCTTGTTTTCATCGAAATCAGGCGGCAGGATCCATATTGCCGGAAGATCGTAACCGTCACTCGTTGGAATGGTGAAAAGTTCAACCTTGCCCAAATTGTATTCATCCATTACCGGAAGCCTGGAATCGCCCAACAACCGGATGGATTTTCCTTTCGTGGAAAATAATTCCATTTTAGAAGGTTGGATAATGTTGCTATAGGTATCGTAAAAATATTCCCCTCCGGGAGATACTGAAACCCGATGAGTGCCGGGTATAGAGGTCAGTTTTTTCAATTCTTTACCGTCAAGCCTGATCTGAAATAGATGATTTTCAGTTGAGTTGCCTCCTGTACCTGTAAAATAAACGGTTTTTGTTTTTTCCACCACCCTGGAAATTCCGGTCACTCTCCAATCCAGGTCAGTAACCTTGCTGATCAGGTTCCCCTTCAGGTCGTAATACAACAGGTTTCTCCATCCGCCGGCATCGGTTCTTACCAAAAATCCACTGCCGTCTTTGAAGAAATACAGATCTTCGAAAAATTCAACCCAGGTATCCTGCTTTTCATTATATACCTCTGTTTTTTCACCGGTTTCCGGATTAGCCGAATATAAGATAATATTATCCTGATCGCGATTCATATACTGGTAAATAAGCCGTTTTGAATCGGGTGTCCAGAATGGCCAGGCAACATACCGGTCGATTCCTTCGCTGGTATCGAGCCAAACGGTTTTGCCGGTTTCAAGATGGACAACTCCAAGCTGTACTTCCGGGTTCGGATCTCCGGCTTTGGGGTAATGATTCACTTCAAGCTCTCCATGAACTCCTTCTGCCCGGAATAGTGTAAATTCCGGAACCGGACTATCGTCAAAACGGAGGTAGGCGATTTTTTTACTGTCGGGCGACCACCAGAAAGCCCTGTAACGGGATGCCCTGCCTAAAATCTCTTCGTAATAAACCCAGGATGCCCATCCGTTATATACAACATCCGACCCGTCGTTTGTCAGCCTAATTTCTTTTCCTGATTCAATATCAAGAGAAAATAAATCATTTTCACGTGTGAAGGCAATTTTGTTACCGTCAGGGGAGAAAGTGATATTCTTATCATCAGAACCTGAAAATGTAAGCTGTTTTAATTTTTTATCGGGAATGCTAAAATAATACAGGTTCTTGTCCTTTGTAAAGATGTATTTTTGAAAATCATTTGTTCTGGTTGTACTTCGTTGAAAGTTAAAATCTTCCGGGATAAGACCTTCATATTCACAATAATCCAGGTAAATGCTTTCCTCTCCTGTTGCAACAGACACTTTAAAGATAACCTGCGAATCATCTACTGTTTTCCGCTCGAGGTAATATTCATCATCGAGCCAACCGGTTATCCGTGGGAGAGGGGCAGTTAAACGTGGTTCTCCGAACTCGAAAGCCTGTTTATAGGTGAAGTTCTTTTTTTGCTGGAAAGCATTAAGAGGGAAAAGAAAAAGAATCAGTACGATCAAACTAAAGGTATTGGTTTTCTTGCTGTTCATCATTATACCTTCAGTTTCTTCTCAATCTCATCAATCTGGAGCCTGAAATGTTTATCGGTATCGATCAGGTTATTTACGGTTTTACAGGAATGAAGAACGGTAGCGTGGTCCTTTCCCCCGATCCTTGATCCGATGGTAGCAAGCGATGACTTGGTGAGGCTTTTAGAGAAAAACATAGCAACCTGGCGAGCCTGAACAATTTCCCTTTTACGGGTAGTGCTCTGAACCAGGTCAATCGGAATATTGAAATAATCACAAACAATCTTCTGAATGTAATCGATAGAGATTTCCCGTTTGGTGTTTTTAATCAGCTTATCGATCATTTGCCTGGCAAGCTCAAGATTAATCTCTTTTTTATTCAAGGTCGATTGGGCAAGCAGAGATATTAAGGCTCCTTCCAGTTCCCTTATGTTGTTTGTAATATGGGTGGCAATGTACTCCAATACTTCTTCGGGCAATTCGATACCGTCATTGTAAGCTTTCTTTTGCAGAATTGCCATGCGAGTTTCATAATCGGGTGATTGGAGATCGGCATTCAATCCCCATTTAAACCTCGAAAGAAGTCGTTGCTCAATTCCCTGAAGTTCGACAGGTGGTTTATCGGAAGTAAGGATCAATTGCTTTCCTGATTGATGCAGGTGATTAAATATATGGAAGAAAATATCCTGTGTCTTTTCCTTACCTGCAAACTCATGTACATCATCGAGGATTAATACATCGATCATTTGATAGAAATGCAGGAAGTCGTTTTTGTTATTATTCCTGATCGATTCAACGAACTGGGTTTGGAACTTATTTGCATTTACATATAAAACCGTTAATTCCGGAAATTTCTCCTTGGAATGGATACCAATTGCCTGTGCAAGGTGGGTTTTCCCCAGCCCAGATTCGCCATAAATTAATAAGGGATTAAAAGCAGTTTTTCCGGGCTTATTCCCTACAGCATATCCTGCTGAACGGGCAAGGCGGTTGCATTCACCCTCAATGAAATTGTTGAATGAATAATCGGGATTCAGCCTTGAATCAATGTGTAACTTTTTTATTCCGGGAATAACAAACGGATTCTTAATGGGTATATCCTCGGTTTCAAGAGGTACTGATACCGGCCGGTTCCGTAAATCACTTTTATTTTTGGTAGGTAATTTTATCGTATAAGGCTTGTTGGAAAAAATATTGTTTTCCATAACAATATTGTATTCCAGCTTCGCATCCTGACCAAGCTCCTTTCTGAGCGTTTTTCGAAGAATTTCAATATATTGTTCTTCAAGATATTCATAGAAAAACGGACTAGGAACCTGGATGGTTAAAATATTGTTTTCAATCTTTAAAGGAATGATAGGTTCGAACCATGTACGAAAACTAATGGAGGGAACATTGTCCTTTATCACTTTTAAACAATTACTCCAAATTTCTTGATGCGAATTGTTCATTTATTAATTCGAATTGGATTTTTTTCGAGTTATTTTCGAACTACAATTTTGTTAAAAAATAAATAAAAAAAAAATTAATTTTTACTTGACTTTCTCAAAAAAAATATATGGATTTTATAATCAATGTCTTAAAGGGCGAAAATAAATAAAAAAAAATCAAAAAAAAATTAAAATGTTGATAAATAGCAAATTAAGCATATCCCTCTTTAAAAAATTGCTACTTAAATATTTACTCAATATTAATTGAAGTAAAAATTAATAAACAGTAATTATTAGAAAAAATTCGTCAAAATTTTATATGCTTTTGTCAAAAAAAAAATCGGGTATCGGCAGAAATTTGAAAATATTATTAAGGAATGACAAATTTTGTCCGCTTGTTTTAGCTCATTTTATTTTTTTTCCTTCTTCATCCACAATTACGGTCTTCCCCAAATCGAACACAGAAAAGTGAACGTATCGTTTTGGATTCTCTCTCATATCCCGAAGCAACTTGTCAAGCTCGCCTACTGCTGCCTCAAGGTTATAATATAAGGTGTCATTTTTCATCAGCATACCAATTGATCCCTTTCCTGCATTAATGTCTTCAAGTATAATATTCATCTGTGCCAGGGTATTGTCAAGGTTTTCGATGGTAGATTTAATGTCTGAACTGGCAAGTGAATCGCTAACCGATGAAAAATTCTTCAGGATATTCGTTAATTCGTCATTATTAGCCCGTAAGTTTGAAGAAATGGATTCGACATTCGAGATAATCCTTGCCAGGCGTCCTTCCTCATTGGTTAGAAGGGTATCCAATGTATAGGTTGAACGTTGCAGATTCGAGATTGTAGCAACAATATGCTCGAAACTTTTTGAAAAGTCATCCCTGAAATCTTCATTAAAGGTGTTTTGAATAACGGCAAGAACAGAATCAATGGACAACATCAGGTTTTCAGCTTTGTTTTTCAAAGGCAACATTTGAACACTTACCTGCTCTTGCAAACTACCTTCAATATCACCAATCAGGGTGTCGCCCGGTTGGTGGAATTCATCCGATTTAGCCAGGTTTAATCTGATTGCTTTTGTTCCCATCAGATCGGCACTGAAAATTTGGGCAACTGTATTCAGAGGCAGATCAAATTTCTCTTCCAGTAAGATCTGAACACTCAATCTGCCTGAAAGGTCGGGCAGAAAATGTATTTCATTCACAAGTCCTACCTTATATCCACTAAGCAGCACAGCTCCCGATTCTTCAAGTCCATCGATCTTATTATATATTATGGTATAGGTTCTTGCATATTTCAGGATGTTCTTACCCTTCATAAAAGAAAAGGTCCATATAAAAGCTGCAATGGTAATTAAACCTATAAATCCTATTTTAGCTTCTTTGGGTATTTTCATCATGGTCCGTCAATTTCTTGCCAAATAAATTTAGTAATTTATTTCATCTAATGCTTCTTTAAGAGGAATTATTTTATCATTTTTTACCGCAATGATAAACGCATCGGGGAAATATTCCTTTATTTTTTCCCTGTATTCAAGAATGTCTTTATATTTAATCTCATTACCCACCACATATTTATATGTCTTGTTCACTTTAATTTCTTGTACATTTTTAAGGCCCTTAAAATAATCAGAATTTACGAGTATTTGTTTCCTCGAGGAGGATATCTGAACTTTGAATCTGATCTCTTCCTCACTACTTGTGATTGCCTTGGAGAAATCACTCTTGCTTTCGATCGAGGTTTTATAATCCCTGAAAGCACGAAAGATGGCGGAAGCAATATAATCCTGTCCTTGTCTTGAGGTGAGAAACTTTTCTTCATTCAAATTTGAAATAAACCCCATTTCAACCAATACACTGGGCATAGTGGTTTTCCAAAGGACCAAAAAACCGGCCTGTTTAACGCCACGGTCAGCACGATTGACTCTTTCCCTGAATTGACTCTGTATAAATGAAGCAAACTCGAGACTTTGTTCCAAAAAAGTATTTTGCATTAGTGAAAAGATAATAAACGACTCAGCAGAATTGGGATCATATCCTTCATACCGGGTAGTATAATCGCTTTCAAAAGTAATTACTGAATTTTCCAGTTTTGCCACTTCAAGGTTTTGGGCATCAGTATGAAGTCCCATTACATAGGTTTCGGTCCCATATGCATAACGGCTTTTATTAAAGTTTGCATGAAGTGATATAAACAGATCGGCTTTGTTTTTATTGGCTATATCAGCGCGTTTATGGAGTTCAACAAACTTGTCAGTGTTCCGGGTATAAATAACCTGCACATCATCGAAGGATTTTTCTATATACTTACCAAGCTTTAGCCCAATGGCAAGCACAATATCTTTCTCATAACTTTTCTTGCCAAGTGCTCCGGGGTCTCTTCCGCCATGTCCCGGATCGATCACAACTGTCTTTAATTTGTATTTTGTGGTCTCGTCACCAAAAGCAAAATTTGTTACTGATAATAAAATGCTGACAAAAACAAGAAAGAACAGGATAAACCGTTTAAGCTTTAAAAAAATGACATTTATGTATTTGGTCATTATTTGAAATTTAAATTTTTAATTAGCTTTGCCCTTATACCCGAAACACTTTTCAGGAAGGAACGGTTTTTGCTGCTATTAAAACTAAAACCACACAAAATTAGTATATAAAAGTTGTATTTTAAATCATGCCCCTGGGTTTTATTGTTTTTTTTCCGGGTAATTTCTCTGATGAATTTAATTGCCCAGGAACCACTGTATTTAACCGATTCCATTCCGCCACCTGTAGATACAATAAAAGTCGATACCTTTTCCACCGATTCTGCTTCCTCCACAAGTACTTTTATCGATGCCCCGATAGATTACCAGGCTGTTGATTCCATGATTTATGATGTAAAAGAACATAAGGTCTATCTGTTTGGCGATGCTGAGGTGAACTACCAGGATATTGAGTTAAAAGCAGCTTATATTATACTGGATATGTCGAACGATGAGGTTTTTGCCACATTTGTTAAAGATAGCCTGGGTGAGGAAATTGGAAGACCTGTTTTCAAGGAAGGACGTGAAACGTTCGAATCGAAAATACTTACCTATAATTTCAGAACCAGAAGAGGGATCATTAAAAATATTGTCACCGAACAGGAAGGAGGATATCTTCACAGCGAAAAAACCAAAAAGCATGAGGATGGAGAAATACATCTGAAGAAAGGAAAGTATACTACTTGTGATGCGGAACATCCTCATTTTTATATCGCATTAAGCAAAGCCAAGGTAATTCCTGACGATAAGATAGTATCCGGACCGGCATATCTGGTTGTAGAGGATATCCCATTGCCATTTGTTATGCCTTTCGGTTTTTTTCCAAATCAGAAAGGCAGGGCGTCAGGCGTTATTATCCCGGAATACGGTGAGGAAAAAAACCGTGGATTTTTCTTTCGGCAGGGGGGATGGTATTTTGCCTTGAATGACTACTTTGACCTGAGAATACTGGGCGACATTTATACAAAAGGGACATATGGGTTTAACGTATCCTCTAATTACAGGAAACGGTATAAGTTTAGCGGAAATGTAAGCATCAGGTATTACAAAAATGTATCAGGTGAATGGAGCCTTCCAACGTATAAATTCACAAAAGACTATTCAATCAGGTGGTCGCACCGGCAGGATGCAAAGGCTAGTCCAAACAGCACTTTTGGTGCAAGTGTGAATATGAGTACAAGCAAGTATGATCAGAATCATTCACGAAGCGCCACTGAATATCTCAGAGGTCAGAAAAATTCAAGCATCTCTTTTTCAAAACGCTGGCCAAATTCGCCCTTTAATTTTGCAACAAGTTTAAGCCATTCCCAAAATAATCAAACCGGGAATGTAAGCCTGAATTTGCCCAAAGCTACCTTTAATATGAACCGGCAATATCCCTTTAAACGAAAAAAAAGGGTTGGGAGCACCAAATGGTATGAAAACATTGAGATCAGTTATTCGTCGAAATTAGATAACCAGATAAGGACAATTGATACTCTTTTGTTTTCGTCGACAGTGTTTGATGACATGAAAAACGGCTACCGGCACGATATCCCCATCTCAACGCAATTCCGTCCGTTTAATAATTTTTCTATTTCTCCTCAGGTACGATATTCCGGGGTTTTGTATACAAGTCAAATTAATAAACACTTCGTGGATTATTATGATCCGGATCTGGATTCAACATGTGCCATTGTGGTTACCGATACAATAAGAGGGTTGAAATACGCTCACGCCTACTTGCCTTCCATTTCTTTTACGCTTAATCCTAAGATATATGGGTTCTTTCAGTTATCGGAAGGATTTCAAAATAAAAATCCGAACTTCCCAATTGAGGCTGTCCGACATGTAATAACTCCTTCTGTTTCTTTCTCGTTTACCCCTGATATGAGCGATTATACTCCTAATTATTACAGGTCGGAACCTGGTGATACAACCGGTAAAACATATTCCATATTCGATAAGGTCGGACTATACAATACACCAACACTACGGGGCAGGAGTGGAGTAGTTAATTTTTCGCTGACGAATAACCTTGAAATGAAGGTGAAAAGCAGGAAGGATACTACCAAGGATTCAAAAAAGGTTAAATTACTGGAAAGCCTGTCTTTTAGTACAAACTATAATGTTTATGCCGATTCGCTCAACTGGGCGCCGGTTTCAATGCGCGGACGGACACGGTTGTTTAACACAGTAAATATTAGTTTTGGAGGTTCTTTCGATCCATATACAATTAACGAGAATGGCAGAAAGATCAATACATTTGAATTTGAAAAGACCGGTAAGCTCTTTAGATTTACAAAGCTTAACTTTTCAGTTGATTTCAGATTGAAATCCACGGCAAGTACAGGAGGCAGCAGAGGAGGGCAGGGTGCCCGGGGGCAACAGATTGTTGGTGAAGACGGGCAACCATCAGAAGATGAGTTTACAATGTTCGATGATGAATATGCCGATTTCAGCGTGCCGTGGAACCTTTCAATCCGGTATAATTATAACTATTCAAAATCAGGGCTTAAGAAGAATATAACACAAACATTTAACTTTTCAGGAAGCGTTACGTTAACCCGCAAATGGAGTATAGGTTTCAATTCCGGTTGGGATTTCAGAACCAAAAAGCTCTCTTACACTTCGGTAAACTTCAGCCGCGATCTGCATTGCTGGCAGATGGCATTATCATGGATACCCCTTGGAAACCATCAAAGTTACACTTTCCGGATCAATGCGAAGGCATCGATCCTGAGGGATCTGAAATATGAAAAACGGAAGAGTTGGTATGATAGAAATTAAATATTAATATATATGAAAAAAGTAATTCACACTCAAAAAGCACCTAAAGCCGTTGGGCCTTACAGTCAAGCGATTGAAATTAATGGCACGTTGTATATCTCTGGACAGATCCCGGTTAATCCCGAAACCGGTGAAATTGTTAAAGGTGGAATCAGGGAACAAACCGAACAGGTTTTAAAGAATATTGAAAACATCCTTTTTGCTGCCGGTTATACCAGGGATGATGTTGTAAAATCGACCTGTCTGCTGGATAATATGGATAATTTCCAGGATATGAATGAAGTATACAGTGGGTTTTATTTAAAGGATCCTCCTGCCAGGGCTGCGTTTGGGGTTGTAAAGCTTCCCTTGGGGGTAATGATTGAAATAGAGACAGTTGCTATGAAATAATTAACAGGGCAAAGTAACTTATTCTGAAACAATTTCAAATTCTATCTCAACTTCAACCTCGCGGTGTAGTTTGATGTTTGCCACATATTTCCCAATTTCCTTGATTGGGTCGTCCTTGAGGGTGATTTTTTTTCGATCAATCTCAAAACCTGCTTTTTCCAGTGCTTCAGATATTTGTATCGGGTTCACTGATCCAAAGATTTTTCCCTTTGTGCTGGTTTTTGCACCGATGGTCATGGAAATATCTTCCAGTTTTTTTGCCTGATCCAAAGCTTCATTTTTGATTTTTTCTTCTTTATGGGCTCTTTGTCTTAAATTCTCAGCATGGATCTTCCGCGTTGTTGCTGTAGCCAGTATCGCGAATCCTTTCGGGATTAAAAAATTCCTTCCATACCCGTCCTTTACGGTAATAATATCATTTTTATGCCCCAATCCAGGGAAATCGTCTTTTAAAATAATATCCATCTCTAATCCTCCTGTTATTTGAACATATCGGTTACATAAGGCAGCAATGCCAAATGACGTGCCCTTTTAACCGCTTGTGCTACCTTCCGTTGATACTTTAATGATGTACCTGTAAGTCTTCTGGGCAGAATCTTTCCCTGGTCATTCAGGAATTTTTTTAAAAATTCCGGGTCCTTATAATCGATATACTTTATCCTGTTCTTTTTGAACCGGCAAAATTTTTTCCTTTTAATTTCTACTGTTGGTGGTGTTAAATACCTTATTTCTGATTCGTTTTGTGCCATGACCTATTCCTCCATTTGTTTTTCATTCTTCTTAAGCTTCCTTTTCTTTTCACTGTACTGAACAGAGTATTTGTCCATTCTAAAGGTTAAGAAGCGGATTATTCTTTCATCTCTTCTGTACTGAATTTCGAGTTTCTCAATTAGCTCACCTTCCGATGTAAACTCGATGAGATAATAAAAACCCGTAGACTTTTTTTGAATGGGATAGGCCAGTTTTCTTAGCCCCCAATTCTCTTCATGGACGATCGTGCCTTTATTATCCGTTATGATTTTTTTAAATTTCTTTACCGCTTCCTTCATCTGAGATTCAGACAAAACGGGAGTTGCAATGAAAACGGTTTCGTACTGATTTGTCATATTCTATTGATTTTCTCAAAGATATTTATTTGGCTCGCAAAAATAGAATTTTTTTTATTGTAAACCAAAATATATTTTTATCCGTTAAAATTTCGTTTCTCTTTAAGTATATTTGCAGGAATGGTGTGAGGGGTATAATATATCCGACACTTCTCAACAACACCTGAAGTATAACAAGTAATGGATTATGGAGAACTTTATTGTATCGGCAAGGAAGTACAGGCCAACAACTTTTGATTCGGTCGTTGGCCAGGAATACGTTACAAAAACATTAAAAAATGCAATTAAAATAAATCATCTGGCTCAGGCTTATTTATTCTGTGGCCCCAGGGGAGTTGGTAAAACGACTTGTGCCAGGATATTTGCAAAAACAATTAATTGTCAGAACATTACTGAAGATGGGGAAGCCTGTAATACCTGTGAATCCTGTCTTTCGTTTAACGAACTCCGATCGTATAATATTCATGAACTTGACGCTGCTTCGAACAATTCAGTTGAAGATATCAGAAGTTTAACCGACCAGGTACGAATACCACCTCAGATCGGAAAATTTAGCATTTACATTATCGATGAAGTTCATATGCTATCCGCATCAGCATTTAATGCATTCCTGAAAACACTCGAAGAACCTCCAAAGCATGCAATTTTTATTTTGGCTACCACCGAAAAACAAAAGATAATCCCTACCATACTTTCGCGTTGTCAGATATTTGATTTTAACAGGATCAAGGTACATGAGATCGTTGATTATTTGATGTATGTATCACAACAGGAGGGTGTGAATGCCGAACCAGATGCACTTAATATTATTGCGCAGAAAGCTGATGGTGCAATGCGTGATGCTTTGTCAATCTTCGACCAGTTGGTAAGCTTTTCCGGAAAAAATATTACGTATAAAGATGTACTGGAAAACCTGAATGTGCTGGATTATGCGTATTATTTCAAAGTGACGAATGCCTGTCTTGAAAATAATGTGCCAGAATGTCTTATGATTTTCAATGATATACTAGAAAATGGATTTGACGGTCATCACTTCATAACCGGGCTAAGCAGTCATTTTCGTGATTTGCTGGTTTGTAAGGATCAGGTTACTCTTCAATTGCTCGAAGTGGGCGGTTCAATGAAAGATAAATACAGGGATCAATCTGTAAAATGCACTTCTTATTTTCTTTACAAAGCATTGGAGGTATGCAGCAATACCGATATTTATTATAAAGGAAGCAACAACCAAAGGCTTCATATAGAACTTGCCCTGGTGAAGCTTTGCCGGATTTTGATATCAGAAGAACCTTTAGAAAAAAAAGAAATTCCTCAAAAAAAAACGGATTCGGAATTGAGAGAAAAACCAGATCCACCATCAGGCTCCAGTCCTGATCCTGAGTCAAAAACAGAACCTGATATTCCTGAGATCAGGGAAGAGGATAATAAAGATTTGGCAACGGTCAATGAATCTACACAAAAGAAATTCACGCCGACAACAACATCCATAAAGGATGCCATTAAAAGCGCTGTGAAAAAAGAACAGAAACCGGAAGGGAATGAAGAACCGATGAAAGTGGCAGACAATGTGTCCGGATATGAAAATATTGCAGCAAACGGTTTTACTCAGGATGCCCTGTTGGAAAAATGGCAAAACTATGCACAAAAAATCAAGAATGATAAACCACGTTTGTTCACTACCCTGAAATCCCAGTTGCCCGCCCTGAAAAATGATTATACCATTGAAGTGGAAATGAATAATGGTGCACAAATGGATCAATTCGACAAGGAACTAAAACTTGATCTTACCAATTATTTGAGGACCGAACTTAATAACCACAAAATAAATATATTTACCTATCTGATTAAAGAAGAGAAAACAAAAAACAATCTCTATACAGACGAAGATAAATTCAAACACCTTACAAAAAAAAACCCGAACCTTGGCGAATTAAAACAAAAGTTCAATCTCGATTTTGAGTGACTCTGGACTGCCGACTGTGTCTTGTCCTGATATTTGTCTACAAATCAAAAATATCTGTCCACTAACATATATAAAGAAATATACATTTATTGGCAGAGGGAATTGTTTTTTCTATTTTAGCAATCGATTGAAAAAAATAATTAATAAAAAAAAAATTATGGAAGGAGAAAAAATTACGATTCAAGATCATGTTCTACAGATTCCGGATTTTCCGGTTAT
>DAOVQI010000121.1 GCA_030628785.1 Bacteroidota bacterium | reverse complement strand
TGAGCGCCATGTTTCGTAAATCGTCAACTTAGCCCCGATGGCTATCGGGGCGATCTCACCGAAGGTAATCGAATGCCTGCCCGATGTTGGCGGGTTCGTTAATTCGTCAATATTAATCGGCTATATACTGCCCTCAAATCTGTATTCTCCGCCTCATGTGCGTACGGAAAGACCCTAAGGGTTTTACCTCTAAGGGTAAATTTGATTGAACCAAAAAAAACCGTACTTCCAGATTTTGCTATAGCCGCTTAGCGGCTTTTCAAAACCCTTTGGGTCTCCTGGTCTGGTCTTTTTCCAGCCGAATACAATTCGGCTCTACACACCTTTCACTTTTATCTTTTTCCTTTCCCGTCCGAACGACTAACGTAGTTCAGTCGGGCGGGTGTCTTTTATCTTTTCGTGTTCCCCGACACATTTTCTTTCATCAAAGATTTTTATCTTGTACCACATTTTATTTATGGCTCCATGTGAAATATTATGGGTAATAGGAAATATGGCATTTGAACTAAATTGAAAGAAATCTCAATTAACAAATAACAAATATTTAGGTAATTGGAAATTATTTGTTTTTTGGGTATTGTTATTTGGTGCTTTGAGATTACCCACACAAATTTATATAGAACCTAGTTTATTAACCTATTTATATTATGATTATGAAAATACTAAACGCTCAACATGCAGGCATAAAATTGAGAATATTCTCAATTTTATGCCTAAGTCTGATCCTGCTGGTTTCCTTCACAACCGAAGCCCAGAAGAAGAAGGATAAAGACAAGGAAAAAACTGAGGAAGAAGGAAAACTTAAATCGAGTACTTTCTCCGGTCTGAAATGGAGAAGCATCGGACCGGCATTCGCTTCCGGCCGTATTGCTGATATTGCCGTCAACCCTGACAACCACAGTGAATGGTTTGTTGCGGTTGCCTGCGGACATATCTGGAAGACCACAAACAACGGAACCACCTTTTCACCGGTATTCGAAAAGTACGGCACCTATTCCATCGGTTGTCTGGCTATCGACCCGAACAATACCAGCATCATTTGGACCGGAACCGGTGAAAACAATCACCAGCGTGCCCTGGGATATGGAAACGGTGTTTATAAATCCATCGATGGAGGAACATCATGGAAAAACATGGGTCTGAAAGAATCCCGCCAGATCGGGATGATCGCCATCGACCCCAGGAACTCTGATATTGTGTTCGTTGCCGCTGAAGGATCGGCATGGGGACCCGGCGGAGACCGCGGACTGTACAAAACCATCGATGGTGGTAAAAACTGGAAAAAGGTACTCGAAATCAGTGAAAACACCGGGGTGAACAACGTCGTTATCGACCCGGAAAATCCTGATATCATGTACGCCACCTCTGAACAGCGCCGGAGACATGTACACACGAAGATCGGCGGTGGTCCCGAATCGCGTATTTACAAATCGACCAATGCTGGTGAAATCTGGGATACCCTGACCAAAGGATTACCTTCCGGTCATGTCGGAGGAATGGGAATTGCCGTTTCTCCGGTCAATCCCGATGTGGTTTATGCCATAATTGAAGCAGAAGGCGAAACCGGTGGGTTCTTCCGCTCAACAAACAAAGGCGCTTCGTGGCAAAAAATGAGCGATCATCATTCCAGCGGTCAGTACTATAATGAGATCTACTGCGATCCGAAAAATGTCGACAAGGTCTACAGCGTCGAAGTAATTACCAGGGTCACACTTGATGGTGGTAAAACCTGGAAATCGGTTGGAAACAACAGGCGTCACGTAGACGACCATGCTTTGTGGATTGATCCCAATGATACAGACCATTTCATTATCGGAGGAGACGGTGGTGTTTATGAGACCTTTGATGGCGGCAAGAATTATTTATTTAAAACAAACCTCCCGGTAACCCAGTTTTACCGCATAGCCGTTGATAATGATTTCCCGTTTTACAATGTCTATGGCGGAACACAGGATAATAACAGCTTTGGCGGACCGTCAAGAAATACCAGCTCCCCGGGTGTTGTCAGCGATGAATGGACGGTTACCGTGGGTGGTGACGGCTTCTGGCAGGCTATCGACCCTGATGACCCGAACATTGTCTATTCGGAATGGCAATATGGGAACAGCGTCAGGTTCGATAAAAAAAGCGGCGAAGGGATCAACATTAAACCCCAGGAACGTAAAGGTGAGCTGACCTACCGCTGGAACTGGAACGCTCCGCTGATCATCAGCCCGCACTCAAAAACCAGACTTTACGTAGCAGCTAACAAAGTCTTCCGCAGCGAGGACCGCGGTAATTCCTGGAAAGTGATCTCGGATGACCTTACGGCACAAATCGACAGGGATACCTGGAAAGCGATGGGTAAATTCTGGAGCGCCGATGCCGTAAGAAAAGACGTATCCACCTCACAGTACGGTACCATCGTTTCCTTTGCCGAATCGGAAGTGAAAGAAGACCTGCTGTATGTGGGCACGGATGACGGATTAATCCAGGTTACTGAAAATGGCGGGGAACCCTGGCGAAAGATCAGCAGCTTCCCTGGTGTGCCTGAATATACTTACGTAAGCGATATATGCCCATCGAAATTCGACGAAAATGTTGTTTTTACCTCGTTTGATAACCGTAAAAGGGATGACTTTAAGCCATATATTCTGAAAAGCACCGATAAAGGAAATACCTGGGTATCCATTAGTAATAACCTCCCCAAAAACGGTACCGTTCACACCATTGAGCAGGACTTTGTTAATCCCGACCTATTGTTTGCAGGTACGGAATTCGGCGCCTTTTTCTCTGTTGATGGCGGTAAGGAATGGGTGCAGTTAAAGTCAGGCATTCCGAGTGTCGCTGTCAGGGACCTAACCATTCAGCGAAGGGAAAACGACCTGGCTGTTGCTACGTTTGGCCGTGGTTTTTACATTCTCGACGATTATACACCTTTACGTAACTTTAAACCAGATATATTGGAAAAAGAGGCTTATATCTTCCCCATTATGGATGCCTTGTTGTACATCCAAACCCGTGGTAAAGGCAGCCAGGGTTCAACCTATTTTTCCGCCAAAAATCCTCCATACGGAGCTACGTTCACCTATTACCTGAAAGAAGGTATTAAAACGAAAAAGCAACAAAGGAAGGAAAAAGAAAAAAAACAATTTGAAAAAAGCGAAAAGATCAAAGTGCTGACCTGGGACGAGCTGCGGGAAGAAGGCAAGGAAGAAGCACCTCATTTGATTTTTACCATATATGACAAAAACGATAATCTCCTCAGGAAACTGACCACCAAACCTTCGAAGGAAATAAACCGTTTTACCTGGAATCTAAGGTATCCTTCACCAGTTCCTGTAAATCTGAGAAATAACAAGTTTGATCCCCTGGCTAAGGGACGGGATGGTATCCTCGCTGCACCAGGAACGTATAAGGTAGCTCTTTCCAAATCGGTTGATGGTGTTATAACAGAACTGGTTCCACCTACCGAATTTAAGGTTGTAGCCCTGGCAAATACCACACTGCCTGCCGGTAACAGGAAGGCAATGATTGAATTCCTGAAAGAAGTAGGTGAACTTGCCAGAACCATGCAGGGAGCCATAAGGTTAAATAGTGAACTTTCAGAAAAAATTGAAAAGATTGTTCAAACTTTACACCTCACACCAAAAGCTACTCCGGAAATGATAAAAAAGGCAAAAGCGCTCAGAAAAGAACTCGATGGGATTAACTTTACCTTTAACGGTTTTCCAGCTAAAGCAAGTTGGGAAGAAGTTCCTCCGCAACCTATGCCTTTGAACAGGAGGTTGAATTACCTCACGCGCACACACTACAATTCAACCACTGAAATTACACAGACGGAAAAAGATACATACCAGATCCTCAAGGAAGAACTACCGCCTGTCCTGGAAAAACTGAAAAGGATCAGCGAGGTGGATATTAAAAATCTGGAATCTGAAATGGAAAAGATAGGCGCTCCCTGGACTCCGGGGCGTATACCGGAATTGGATTAACAAAACAAATAAAAGAGGCTGGTGCCTCTTTTTTTTGTTTTAAAATATTATTTGAACAGTAACGTTATCTAAATATGAAATTTTTATTTGATTTTTATATTAAAAAACATAAATTTGCTATTTTTAGTTTAGGTATTGAAGTAGATAATAAATATTTATTCAAATACAATGAAGAGATTATTAATACTGTTTGCGTTCTGTATGATACTGGGGACTGCATTAAGCTCCTGTCACCGGGAACTTTGCCCGGCTTATAGCCAGGCTGACACAGAGCAGGTTGAAGACAATGTATAGGTAAAAACGGAATCGTATCTCACCGGTTGCCTTTGCTTTTTTTCTTACGCAAATACATCTTTGCCAGGTTTGCTTGATTTTTTTTTCTTTTCCCGGAACAATGAAGAAGTTAATTCTTTTATTCCCTTTCCTTATACTTTTTTCATCCACAGGATTTGCTCAGGGAGAATTAGATGATCAACAAAAAATCTTTTACCGGAACGAGCAGTCAGTTGGATTGCTTTTAAATTCAACCGGCTGGGGTCTTAGTTTACGGTATGGCAAGCGTATCAACTACCTGAACAAAAGATTATACGAAGTTGATTTCAGCAATATTAAACATCCCAAAGAAATTAAAACGACCAATCCTTATTTCCCGAATAACCGTGGATTTGTTTTTGGAAAACTGAATCTATTCATGAATCTAAGGGCGGGTATAGGCCATCAGAGGGAAGTGTTTAAGAAAATCGACCGTGGAGGGATTGCTATTCGTTACTTTGGTTCTGCCGGACCATCCCTGGGATTTTACAAACCTATTTACTACGAAGTGCTTTATTCTCTAAAAGATTTTAAATACGAAATCAAGATTGAAAAATTCAGTGAAGCCATTCATAAGTCCAGTGATATTTATGGTCGTGCTTCTTTTTTTAAAGGCTTCGATGAAATCAAATTTGTCCCCGGCGCATATATGAAGCTCGGATTGAATTTTGAATATAGTAAACTCGACCGGGTGATTCATGCCCTTGAAGTAGGTGTAACCTTTGACGCCTTTACTAAAAAAATCCCTATCATGGCTTCGGAAGATAACAAACAGTTTTTTTTAGCTCTTTTCGTCAGTTATCGTTTCGGCAGAATTGTTGATCCAAAACGCCAGACCATAAGCCCTGATATGGAAGAGCTTAGGGATACTTTTTGACGATTAATAATAAATACCTATTTTTGGGTGATTGTTTTTGCAAAACAAAACGCTTTTTACTAACCCTTATAAACGAATAATTATGCCGAAGATAAAAGTTGCTATAAATGGTTTTGGCCGTATTGGCAGGAATGCTTTTAAAATCGCCCTTGATAAACCAAATTTGGAAATAGTTGGATTAAACGATCTGACCGACACAAAAACACTGGCTCATCTGCTTAAATATGATTCCACCCAGGGTAAATTCGAAGGTTCTATTTCTTATGATGATGATGGGATTATTGTGAATGGAAAAAAGATAATGGTCTCTGCAGAAAGAAATCCAGCAAATATACCGTGGGCAGAAACGCCTGATATTGTCATTGAATCAACCGGAATTTTCAGGAATAAAGAAAGTGAAAAAGGGGGTTATGGAGATCATCTGAAGAATGGAGCTAAAAAGGTAATTTTAACGGTACCTTCGAAAGATACCATTGACAACATCATTGTGCTGGGTGTAAATGATGATGCACTCAGACCCGAGGATGAATGCATATCAAATGCATCATGTACAACCAATTGTCTTGCCCCGATCACAAAAGTATTAAATGACAAATTTGGAATAGAAAATGGTTTAATGACCACCATTCACTCTTATACGAACGACCAAAGCATACTCGACCTTCCGCATTCGGATCTCAGAAGAGCAAGGTCAGCTGCCATTTCGCAAATCCCAACAACAACCGGGGCAGCTAAAGCAGTTGGAAAGGTTATTCCTGAACTTAACGGAAAAATGGATGGAATGGCTATCCGTGTACCAACACCAACCGGTTCATTGGTTGATCTGGTAGTTAATCTGAAAGTCGAGACTACAAAGGAGGAGATAAATGCTGCCATGAAGGAAGCAGCGGAGGGGCCGATGAAAGGCATCCTTGAATACACCGAAGATCCAATCGTATCCGTCGATGTTATACATAATCCGCATTCTTCAATCTTTGATGCGCTAAGCACTATCGTTAATGGTAAGACAGTCAAAGTATTGTCATGGTACGATAACGAGTGGGGTTATTCATACAGAGTGGTTGATCTGATTGAAAAATTATTTGAGTAATCATCTCTAACACTAAAAAAACCTAAAATCAGTCGATTTTAGGTTTTTTTTTAATTTATACGTTTATTAAATAACTTTGAAATCAAAAGGTAGTTTTGTTGTTTCGTAAAAATGCTTACCCAGGTCTAAAATAGACTCATCTTCTTCTTCATAATACCATTCTACCCTGCAATCATATCCCTTATTATAACATTGTTTTACAGTTCTCAACAATGTCAGCATAAATCTACTGGAACCACTATTAATATATTCCAGATTTATCTTTAATACAGTAAAATCCCGAGGATCTTTAAAATATTGGGCAATCCAATCCAACAACGGATGGTAAAAATCATTGGGATTTTCAGGAATGGATCTTCCTTCAATTTCCAGTATCCCATCCGAAGGGTTAAAATTTACCCCCGGAGTGTTCTGTGTCTTTTCAATGATTAGTTCCTTCATTCTTTAGTAATTAACAAATTGTCTTGTCCTGATATTTGTCTACAAGTTAAACATAAAAATTCAAAATTACTCGTTCCCACAATCTAACACACATGCCACTCCCCGAAAAAACGGGACAGGCGTGAGGTTTTGCTGCGCAAAACGTTCGAAATTCGGTGTTCGATATTGGTTATGAATCAACAACCCTCCTCACGGTTGGAAAGGTAGATACAAAAATCACCAGGGTTGGAAGTTTTAGTCGTCAGACCACTATATTTTCATCGTATGATAATTGCCAGATTACCGGCTTGAACTCAATTTTTGATCTAATCATTAAACTATTGAGAGTGGTCAGACGACTGGATACAAAATTAATTCTTTCAGTATTTTTTGTAAATTTCTTTAAAATTCCCCCAAAAACTTAGAATCAGAACCAGGAGAATTCCAATAATAAAGAACCTGATTACCCACGTTTTTGCAATGTTTAGATAGGAATTGACCGGTTGAGCGGGAGAGGTGAAATCATCGATAATGGTAACAATAGCAGAATCAAGAAATAGCGTTCTATCCAGGTTGAGTTTTTTTTGGAATAGAGCAAAAATATCATTATGAAATAGTTTTGTTGCTTCCTCATTTAAAAACACTATTTGTCCCTCCTTCATTTGCCCTTTTTGCGTTTCTTCGAAGTATTTAAAATTCTGCAAACTGTCAAGTTCATTCATTTCAACTTCTGTTTTCAAGATGTTTTCTGCAAGCTGCCTTAATCTGATTTCATTCCTTTTTTGAAAATATTCATGATTGTTAATGTGAAATAATATTCCATCTCTAACTTTACTTAGATCTTGAGGCTTAAATGTTCTAACCCGAATGTCGAATCTTGAGGTTATTCGTCTGACATTTGTATCTGCAGTGAACTTTTTCTTATAATCAACAAAATCAGGAACATCATCTTTATTCTCATCGATTATCCAAAATGCTTCCAGATCAACTATATTACTAACATCTGCACTATCCAGATTGAGGTTATTTGCCAAAGAAATTACATTTCCTTCTTCAATAAAGAAATGAAGTTTATTGATATGGGAAATCATATCCGGGTTCGTAACAGCATTCGATCGTAAAACCATGTCGGAGTCATAAAATCTTTCTGAACTGGCATAAAAGTATATTGAGACAAGAAATCCAAGAACTATAGCAGCAATCAAGTACGGTGATTTTCTTATAAAGAATACAGTGATTCTGAGGAATAGTTCCCATAGCCATATTAAGAATTTCTTAGAAGTATTTCCTGTTTTTCTAAATAATTCCAAAAGATCAATTTCGTCAGATGTTTGTTTTCTGATTTCGCGTTTATTTGTGTCAGCCATAGATCAAGTTTTTATTTTACAATTTTAAACAATTCCTGAAAGCTTTTTATTTTATCCGGATAGCCCAGCTTTTCGTAAGAAAAAATCAAATTTAATATTAATCTTTGAATTATCTCAACATTTGTACAGGGAACATAAAAAGATCGTTGTTGTTTTAATTTTTGCTGTTTAATGAAGAAGTCAATTTCCTTTTTTCCCAATACCGCTCCCTTATTGTATGGATTGATATAAAATAAAATATGCTCGTCCAACTCTTCATGCCGGGTCTCCTTCGATCTTAATTCATCCATATATACCAGGATAAAATTCCGTGGCAAATTTACACCATATACCGGAATTTCCAACTGCTGGGAAACCAAAATATAAATAACCGATAGCGAAATCGGATTTCCCTTTTTGGTTTCTAATACCGT
>DAOVQI010000332.1 GCA_030628785.1 Bacteroidota bacterium | reverse complement strand
TAATTTTAAGTTCAACCCCATCCGGGGTTGGTGGGAGTACGGTATTATATCCTAAAGTTAATAGGATTGTTACCAAAATTGTGAAGTATCACACGGCAGGTGGGTAACCCATAATTTAAATTTATTTAAAACCCTTGGCAGCTAATTATCAATCTTTGTTAAATCTTTTAACCTATTGAAACATGAACAAAAAAATTAAGAATCATATATATGAAATAATCTTTGAGGCGGATACCAAACCAGGTAAGTTGTTTGATATCATTCTTATGATGGTAATCCTTTTCAGCATTTTCGTGGTTATTCTTGAAAGCATTCCAACCATTGAAATAAAATATGGACGTTGGCTAAAAATTGCTGAATGGGTTATTACAATCATATTTACAATTGAATATATTTTACGTATTCTGGTTGTAAAAAAATCTCTTGGTTACATTTTTAGTTTTTATGGCATTATTGATTTCCTGGCTGTTATACCCACTTACATAGGGCTTTTTATAACAGGCGCCCAGGGTTTACTTGTGATCAGGGCTTTAAGATTACTAAGGATTTTCAGGATATTAAAGATTTCAAGATATACTACTGAAGGACAGGCGATTATTGAAGCATTAAAGGCAAGCAAAGCAAAAATCAGCATATTCCTTTTTACTGTGTTGACCCTTGTGATCATTATTGGTACTCTTATGTATCTTGTCGAGGGCGAGGTTAGTGGTTTTACCAGTATTCCAAAAGGAATTTATTGGGCTATCGTAACTTTAACGACTGTAGGATATGGTGATATTGCTCCTTCCACTGGCCTCGGGCAGTTTATCGCCAGTTTTGTAATGATACTGGGATATGCAATTATTGCTGTACCAACCGGAATTGTCACCGCTGAATTTACCATGGCAAAACAAAAGAAGATTACAACGCAATGTTGTCCAAGCTGTTTAAAGGAAGGTCATGAGCCCGATGCCATTTACTGCAGATTTTGCGGTGAAACCCTTAATGAATGATTCGTTTAAGACTAACCATAATTTCAAATTTGTTGAAGTAAGAGATGAATTGATAATTCAATATTTACAAAATAATAAATACCTTTGTAAAAAAATTAAAGGATATGGCTATCCCAAGTTTTTTCCGGACACATAAACCTAAACCATTCAATTATGTACCTCGCTATTACGATGAGCAAAAGGAACAATTAGAGGAGAGGATCCGGGACATTGAAAGAGAGATGGGTGTAAAAGATGGAAAGGCATACAGACCTACGATAAGGAAAGGTCAGATGAGCACTTATTTCAGGAGGAAACAAAGAAAAACACAACAGCAATCAACGATCCGGTTAATTATTATCATTATTATCCTCTGTCTGATCTCTTATTATCTTTTCTTTTATTAAACAGGTAAAATCCATGCCGGATATTATTCATTTATTGCCTGATTCAGTTGCGAATCAGATTGCTGCGGGTGAAGTTATTCAACGCCCTGCATCGGTGGTAAAAGAATTGGTCGAAAACGCGATTGATAGTGGGAGTACAGAAATAAAAATCATTGTTAAGAACGCCGGTAAAACCCTTATACAAGTAATTGATAACGGGTGTGGCATGTCGGAAACCGATGGCAGGCTTGCATTTGAACGGCATGCCACTTCAAAGATCCTGGAAGCAAAAGATCTTTATGCTATTAAAACAATGGGTTTCCGGGGTGAGGCATTAGCTTCCATTGCAGCAATAGCTCAAGTTGAATTAAAAACAAAAAGAATTGAGGATGAACTGGGTACACTAATCCTGATCAATGGATCGGAAGTGGAAAAACAGGAATCCATCAGTTGTCCTGACGGCAGTAATTTTACCATAAAAAACCTCTTTTATAATGTTCCGGCCCGCAGGAAATTTTTAAAAACCAATTCAACGGAGCTCAAACATATAATTTTTGAATTTCAGCGCGTTGCTCTGTCTCATTCAAATATTTCCTTTTCCCTTTATCAGAATGAAACTGAAATTTATAACCTGCCGGCATCCGGTCTGCGACAAAGGTTAATGGGTGTTTTCGGCAAGGGGATCAATCAAAATCTCATTCCACTAAACGTCGAAACCAGCCTTGTAAAAATCACCGGTTACATCGGGAAACCTGAATTTGCCAGAAAAACTTTTGGTGAACAATTTTTCTTTGTAAACAACCGGTACATCAAGCATCCCTATTTGCATAAGGCTGTGATGAAAGCATACGACCAAATCCTGCCCCCTGAAACCATTCCATCCTATTTTGTCTATTTTACTTCCGACCCTGAAACCATTGATATTAATATTCATCCCACAAAGTCGGAAGTAAAATTTGAAGATGAAAGATCCATTTGGCAATTTTTACTGGCTGCCACAAAGGAAGCATTGGGAAAATTTAACATCGTCCCTTCCATTGATTTTGAAAATGAAGGAATTATTGATATACCCGTTTCGACCGGGGACATGGAGATAAAACCACCAACCATCCGGATTAACCCTGATTATGATCCATTCGCAGATGAAAAAACAAAATCTCAAAAAAAAATAAGGATATCCCGGATGGATAAAGAAAATCTCCAAAACTGGGAAAAACTTTATTCGGGATTTGAAAAAGGGAGTGAAACACCCGAACAATTCCTGTTTCAAAAAGCTCCGGGAATTGAAGATGAAACCCTTAGCCAAAACTTTGTACAGTTAAAAAATAAATATATACTCTGTACGGTGAAATCCGGACTCATGGTTATCGACCAGAAAAGAGCTCATGAACGAATTCTGTACGAAAAATATCTGAACTCCCTGGAAAAAAATTTAGGTGTAGCTCAAAAAGATCTGTTTCCTCAAACAGTTGAATTAAGTGCATCAGATTATACTACTTTAATAGAAATTCTCGATGAACTTTCACGACTGGGTTTTGATATTCAGGATATAGGACATCATTCAATTATTATCAACGGATATCCTGCTAATTCCGGCAATTCAAATCCACAGGAAATGATTGAGATATTATTGGAAGAATATAAAGCCTCCGAAAGGAATATTCAAGCGGGAGTAAAAGAGAGGATAGCCAAATCACTGGCTGTAGCAGCAGCTATTCATCATGGGAAAAATCTTACAAAGGAAGAAATGAGAGAAATTATAGATTCTTTGTTTGCTTGTAAAATACCCAATTACTCACCATCAGGTAAACCTGTTGTTTCTATCCTTAATCTTTCCGAAATTGAAAATATGTTTAAGTGATTTTTTCTGACATTTTGTCTATTTCAATAAAATTTTCCGGAATTATTATCTTTGGCTCAAGTATTGCAGAAAAAAATTTCGAAAACGATTAAAATACTTAAAATTGTTATTATTTAACGTGAATTCGATATAAGCAATAAACTTTTGTGTTTGAATATAAGCTGTTTACAAGAAAAGATATGCGAATTCTTTGTGTTTTCTTTGTGTCTTTGTCCCGAAAGCTTTCGGGATCGTGGCATTTATTTTTTTGCCACTAAGGCACTAAGACTCAAAGTTTCACTAAGTAAAAGTTGATGTTTTGTTTATCAATATTTAATATATCGAACTCACGTTATTTAATTTTAGGCATTTGTATATTTATCGTTACAACGTTCAATTTTAAGCATCAATTTAATTAGAATTTAAGAACTCTCAAAGTAGCACTTAATGAATAGTTTTCGAAGCTCAGGACTTGGGGCTGTGCCTCCTGTTGTAAAAAACTTAATACTGCTAAATATAATATTGCTGTTAGCCGATTTTGCTTTAAAGGAAGTTTTTGGAATTAACCTAACCCGTATTTTAGGCCTTCATTATTTTGAATCGGAATATTTCAGACCCTACCAGTTTGTTACACATATGTTTATGCATGGTGGATTAGCTCACCTTTTCTTTAATATGTTTGCTTTATGGATGTT
>DAOVQI010000256.1 GCA_030628785.1 Bacteroidota bacterium | reverse complement strand
TGCTTTTGTTGAATCCGGTACCGGGATTGGAAACACATATTTGGGAAGATTTCCCTCATACCGGATTGATTATATCTTACACAGCGATAACATTAAATCGTCTCATTTCAAAACTATCCGGGTAAATTATTCCGACCATTATCCGGTAACTTGCAATTTATATTTAAGATCAGAATAATTCGTCTGACCACTTGGAGTGGTCTGACGAATATTGAATTAAAAAGGCAAGTTTTCCAAATCAACGTTACCTCCTGTTAAAATCAATCCAACCCTTTTCCCCTTAAATTGATCCGGGTTTTCAATAACGATCGCCAAAGTAACTGCAGCGGATGGTTCCACAATAATTTTTTTCCTTTCCCAGATCATTCTCATGGCACGAATAATGGTATCTTCCCTGACGGTGATTATATCATCCACCTTTTCCTGGATAATTTTAAAGGTAAGCGGGCTTAACGATGTTAATAATCCATCTGCTATCGTATCAGGATTTATTGATGGAACTAATTTCCCTGATTTAAAAGAGCGCCAGGCATCATCCGCATTTTTAGGTTCAGCCGCTATTACTTTTGTGTTTGGGCTGAGAGCCCGAACTGTGATTACGGTACCGCTTAATAAGCCCCCTCCTCCGACCGGAGTAACCACATAATCCAAATCCGGAATTTCCTCCAGAAATTCCTTTGAAGCGGTTCCCTGTCCACAAATTACCTGAAAATTATCATATGGATGAATAAACTGAGCATTTGTTTCCTTCACAACTTTATCCAGGGTGCTCTCCCTGGCTTCAAGTGTAGGTTTGCAATATGTGATCTCGGCTCCATAACCGGTAACAGCAATTATCTTAACTTTTGAAGAAGTTTCAGGCATCACAACATATGCTTTAATCCCTCTTAATTTGGCTGCCAGTGCAAGGGCTGCAGCATGATTACCCGAGGAATGGGTTGCAACTCCATTTTTTGCCTGGTCATCGGACAAGGAAAAAACCGCGTTGCAGGCACCCCGAAACTTAAAAGCACCTACTTTCTGAAAATTTTCACATTTAAAAAAAAGATCGCAACCCAAAATTCTATTTATACCACCGGATTGTAAAACAGGGGTTTGATGGATGTAATTCTTTATTCTTTGATGAGCACTAAGAATATCTTCGTATTGTGGGATTTTTTGATTCATATCTGTTACATAATTAGAACGTAAGTTACCATTTATTATCAAATAATTGTAGAACGACTCTCCGAGTCGTTTTTCCCCGTTATTTCTTTGTTAACGTAACTATTACATAAAGAATTACGTTTAAGATAGTATCGTAACCTTTATACGAAAAATGATATAAATTGTATTCATTTCGTGTTCGGTTACAACCACCAACAAAGTTAAATCGTGGATGAAATATTGACATGAATAAAAAAAAATTATACCTTTAATCCTCAATAAGTTTCTTTCAACTTTCGAAATAATATTTATGATTTTTTTCTTAATTTATTCTAACGGAGTTTTCAATTTACATGATTAATAAAATCGCAGATATAAAAGTGAGTTGTTTCAGGGGATTTATTTTTTTCATCTTATTTATTCAGATAATAAATGTTTTTGGTCAGAGAGAGATCAAAATACCCTTACGAAAAGTAGAATTCGCAGATAATAAAGTGCACATTGAATATGATATTTTGAACTATAAACAAACCGATTTGTTTCGTGTGTGGGTTGTAATAACCAACTCATCAGGGCGCCGGATAAATGCACAATCATTATCCGGCGATATTGGAGATAATATCAGAGGTGGTATCAATAAGAGAATTACATGGGATTTACAAAACGATAATATAATCCTTGACGAAAATATCTCCTTTGAGGTTAAAACGGAAAGGATAGCATTAGCAGAAGAAAAAAAAGAGGCTACATCTCACTTTAATACAGGGGGATTAATTTTATCGTCAACCATTTTACCGGGTGCGGGACTTACCAGGGTTCATTCAGGAAAACCATACTGGATCATCGGGCTTGCAGGTTACGGATGTATAGCAACCTCCATAATTTATAATAAAAAAGCTGTTACAAGTTATAATAATTATATTGACTCATATGACATTGAAGAAAGTAAAAAACTTTTTGATAATTCCCTTACTGAAGACAATATATCCAAGATTCTTGCTTATTCCGCAATCGGAATTTGGGTAACGGACATTATCTGGGTTGCCGTATCAGCCGGTAAAAAGAATAAAACATTAGCATTAAAAAATATAAAAGGTTTTTCAATTGGATCAAGCTATAATCCATGTTTTAAAAAACCTATGGTTTCATTGAGTTATCGTTTTTAAGAAGATATAGTTCTGTTTTAAAATATTGCAGGTATTGTTATTAATGATTGTGTTCTGAATAATATATGATTTAGAATTATTTTAATACGATTGTACACATTACCCCCTCTTTTTCTCCCCCTAAAAACAGGGGGAGATTAAGCGGTGTAACATTAAATCTTAATTGTCATGAGAACTAAATCAATCTTTTTTATGTTCCTTTTTACTTTCTGTTACTCTGTAACCCAGGCACAAGTAGTAAGCAGCAAGAAAGCGACTATCCATATTAACAACAAACCCAAAATCGAAAAGGATATAACACCCCCAACAATTACCCTGGTTTCTCCTGATATTAAAAGGGAAACAAAACCAACCATTGAAGAAAATATACTAAACTTAATAGGCAAGGTATCCGATAAAAGCGGTATCAACTCATTATTTATTAATGAAGAGAAAACTGAAGTCCCAAATGATGGAATTTTTATGGCAAGAATACCCTTAATGCCAGGTGATAATGAAATATCAATCATTGCTATGGATAGCCTGGATAACATTGCAGAGACAAAATTTTTGGTTGAATATATCCCAAAAATCTTGTCCCTTGCCGAAAAAGTGGAACAGGAATCGAGATATTACGGTTTGATAATCGGGGTGAACAAATATGAAGATCCCCGCCTTACTTCTCTTGATAATCCTATAAAGGATGCTGAAAAATTGTATAACACCCTTACAGATAACTATACGTTTGAAAAGGAAAACATTAAGTTGATCAAAGATGCCAGAAGGGATGATATAATAAACGCCCTGGACGATTTAGCCCGAAAAGTTACGCCTAACGATAATTTACTGATATTTTATGCAGGACATGGCTGGTGGGATAAAGAAGCAAACATTGGTTACTGGTTACCAACTGATGCAAGAAGAACAGGTAAGTCAGCATGGTTCCGCAATAGTGCCCTGTGCGACTATTTAAGAGAAATAAAATCAAAACATACTTTAGTAATTTCAGATGCCTGTTTTAGCGGTTCAATATTTAAAGCAAGAGGTGCATTTCTTGATGCTTCCAAAGCAATTAACAAACTTTATGAACTACCCAGCCGCAAAGCCATGACAAGCGGTACGCTGACTGAAGTTCCCGACCGGAGCGCTTTTATCAGGTTCTTGATAGACAGGTTGTCAACAAACAATAAGAAATATCTTTCTTCTGAACAATTATTCAGCAGCTTCAGGATGGCTGTAATAAATAACAGCGATGTACTTCCACAATATGGAGATATTCAAAATGTAGGTGATGAAGGAGGAGATTTTATTTTTATTAAAAAATAAAACAAATTGCGTGGCAACCCTGACAGAGGTTGTAAATCCTGTCAGTGGTTGAACAATAACAAAGTGAAGCCTATAGCAAAGTTACATTAATTACTAACGAAAAGTTATTTGATTTAAAATGAATAAATCATGCTATTAGCATATTTAGCTATTCATATCTAATTAAAACTTTCACATGATTATTAGGCAAAAAATAAGGCTGATACAAAACTTCCACATACTCTTTACCCTAATAGCAATAGTTTTCTTTATTTTTATTTATGCCTGCGAAAAAATTGAGCATGAAAAAATACTCAAAATTACAACAGGTGAAATAACGGATACCACCACAACGACTGCTACTGTTAAGGGAGTGATTATTGACGCAGGAGAAAAGGGTATAAATGAACACGGACATTGCTGGTCAACATCACAAAATCCAACGGTTAGTGTTTCAACAAAGACCCAATTAGGTTCAAATAACTCCGCGGGCAGTTTTACCAGTAGATTAACAAATTTATCACCAGGCATTACTTATTACGTAAAAGCTTATGCAACAAACAGTGAGGAAACGGTTTACGGAAATGAAACAAGTTTTTCTACTTCCGATACTTTACCTACAATAAGCACTACTGTAATTAGTAACATAACATGGAATTCAGCTACAAGTGGTGGAAATGCTACTGCAAATGGTGGAGCCCCAATTACTACCCGGGGTGTTTGCTGGAGCAACTCCCAAAACCCGACAATAGCAGATGCATTTACTACCGATGGAAGCGGAACAGGCAGTTTCACAAGCTCCATCACAGGCTTAACTCCCAATACAACCTATTATGTAAGAGCCTATGCCACAAATAGTGCAGGAACCGGATATGGTAATGAAATAACTTTCAAAACCTATGGTATGCTAAACGATTCCCGTGATGGACAAATTTATAAAACAATAGAAATAGGAGAACAATGGTGGATGGCAGAAAATCTGAATTTTTATACAAGTAACGGTTCATGGTATTATAAAGACGATAGTGTCACCTATGTTGAAACGTATGGCAGATTATACACATGGGAAACAGCTAAAAATGTTTGTCCGGCCGGATGGCATTTGCCAACTGATTCCGAGTGGAAAGAACTTGAAATATATCTTGGAATGACACAGGTACAAGCGGATAACACAGGTTGGAGAGGAACAGACCAGGGCATTCAATTATCAATTGATGGAAATTCACGTTTTGAAGCTTTGCTTGCAGGCTATCGTTTTTACACCGGAGCTTTCTACGATTTGGGCACTTCCGCATACTTTTGGAGTTCTACAGAGGCCAGTAATGATTTTGCCCGGTGCCGGTTTTTATCCAAAGAGACAAATACCGGTATAAACCGCACTGGTTTCTTAAAGGAAAGTGGTTTTTCGGTGCGCTGTGTTCAAGACTAAAAACAAACTTAAATTACTATAAATGAAACCTTCATGCAAAAGAAATTGCACAAATAATAATGAAAATAATTCATGCATTGCACTGTATAATAAGGACTAAGGCATGAAGGTTCACGAGCAGCTTTGAGCGGCGGCCTTGAGGGTGCGAGTAACAAAAAACATTATAATTAAAGTAATAGTATTTAGATAACTGCAACATTTTTGATTAAATAAAAAGGGCTCATTCGGGAAATGCGTAGTTTTGGCTTTTCAGTGAATAGATACTAAAAAGAAAAATACCGCGTAGCGGTTATACTATTGTAGCCTAATGTAGCCACACAGAATATTTTCGTTGTAGACGATTGATAAATTATCGATTTGTGAACATAGTTTAATTTAGAAT
>DAOVQI010000344.1 GCA_030628785.1 Bacteroidota bacterium | reverse complement strand
CTGAATCTCTAAGAATATTTGCCAATCATCTGCAGAGTAGGTAAACTTAGACTTTCCATAATGACCTGACAGATGAAGTTTTAATCTGTCTTTATTTGAATTTGAGGTAGAACCTGTATAAAATTTGTTTAAGGAAGGGCTAAATAATATGTAGCAAAAATAATTCATAACAAAAGAGGCTGCTTTATAAACAGCCTCATGTTTTTGTGGTGCCACGCGGAATCGAACCACGGACACCAGGATTTTCAGTCCTGTGCTCTACCTCCCGATAGCTATCGGGAGATAGCTATCGGGAGAGCTATGGCACACGGGATATCTAGTAATTGCTAAGGAGTTTTTGAATGATCTCAGGGTATTTTTTTAGGTTCAGAATATACTGTTTGCTTTTCATCTTTTTAATATGTCTTTCAATTCCCATTGCCTGCTTGTATGATGAACACTGAATCTCTAAGAATATTTGCCAATCATCTGCAGGGTAGGTAAACTTTGACTTTCCCTAATGACCTGACAGATGAAATTTTAATCTGTCTTTAATTGAATTTGATGTAGAACCTGTATAAAATTTGTCTAATGAAGGGCTAAATAATATGTAGCAAAAATAATTCATAACAAAAGAGGCTGCATTATAAACAGCCTCATGTTTTAGTGGTGCCACGCGGAATCGAACCACGGACACCAGGATTTTCAGTCCTGTGCTCTACCAACTGAGCTATGGCACCAAATCTTCTGAAAACATTCCAATGGTCTTAAGACTTTTTAGTCCTGTGCTTTACCTCCCGATAACTATCGGGAAAGATATGGCACCGCCAGATTTTGGCGCGTCAAATTTAGACAAAATATTGATATCAAAAAAATAATTATTTGTTTCTTTTCGTACCTTTGTGCATATCTTTCTGTCATGAACTACCATACATTTACCCTCCCAAACGGGATAAAACTTATTCATAAACATTCACCTTCATCTGTAGCCTATTGTGGACTCCTGATCCATACCGGTTCGAGGGATGAGCGACCGGAGGAGCACGGCATGGCTCATTTTATTGAACATGTCATGTTTAAGGGGACAAAAAAGAGAAAGGCATATCACATTCTCAGCCGGCTAGAGGACGTAGGCGGGGAACTCAATGCTTACACAACCAAGGAAGAAACCTGTATATACGCCTCTTTCCTTAAAAATGACTATGAACGTACCGTTGAACTCATCCGGGATATTGTTTTCAATTCCACCTTCCCTGAGAAAGAACTCAACAGAGAAAAGGAAGTTATAATCGATGAAATTAACGCCTGCCAGGATAATCCTGCTGAGCTGATATTCGATGATTTCGAAGAGCTCATCTTTCAGGATAACCCGATAGGCAGAAATATCCTGGGGCATCCGGGAACTATCCGGCGTTTTACAAAAAAACATATCCATTCGTTCATCAGAGGCAATTACCATACCAACCAGATGGTATTTTGCTCGGTAGGCAATATTCCCACAAAAAGAATAAAAAATTTATTCGAGAGATATTTTTCGGATATACTATCCAATACCAGACAAAAACCAATGATAAAATTCGAATCTTACCAGCCCGGGAAAAAGACTGTCCGGAAAAACACCTTCCAGTCTCACTGCATAATCGGAAACATTGCTTATAATGTAAAGGACCAGAGGCGAATAGGACTCTACCTATTGAATAACATTTTAGGCGGACAAGGTTTGAATTCCCGCCTAAACCTTGCCTTGCGGGAAAAAAACGGATACGCTTATAATGTTGAATCCAACTATTCCCCATACTTCGATACGGGTGTATTAAGCGTTTATTTTGGCACCGATAAGGAAAATATAAATAAAAGTATACGGCTTGCCTACAGGGAATTTGAGAGACTGAAAAACAAAAGGCTGGGAATCTTGCAAATGTCAAGGGCAAAGCGGCAGATGATCGGACAGCTTGCAAGATCGGCCGAAAGCAACGAAAACGTCATGCTCAACATGGCAAAAAGTTACTTAATTTACAACAAGGTTGATTCTGCTGAAGAGGTCAACAGAAAAATTGAAGCAGTAACCACCTCACAATTGTTGGATATCGCAAATGATATACTGGATACTAAAATGCTTTCCACCTTAATATTTCAATGAAAAAGCATAATTAAAGCCTGTCTATAAACTCTATATTTCGTTTATAAATAAATAACAATACCGATAGCTATCGGTACAAAAAACAAATAACAAATAAATTCAAAATATCAATGATCAAATGTTCAAAACAGCTTTGAATATTGTTCCGAAAGCTTTCGGAATTCGGTCATTGAGATTTACCTGCCCTGTGAAATACGAAGTAATTTTTGCAAAGCAAAAATTATTTCACAGGGTAAATATTTTGGTGCTTGTAATTTGTTATTTTTTAAAAAATTCTAAATGCTTAGTTTATAGACAGGCGCTAATTAGTTCTTATTATGTTAAAAATAGATCCGCAGCTTGAAGAATATATCTTATCCCATACCGAACCGGAAGACCCCGTTCTCGAAGAACTGAACCGGAAAACGCATTTGGAAATACTGAATCCCAATATGTTATCAGGACATCTCCTTGGAAAAACACTCCAGATGATTTCCAAAATGATTCAACCTGAACTGATCCTGGAAATTGGAACCTATACAGGGTATTCAGCCATCTGCCTTGCCCGGGGTTTAAAAGAAGGAGGCAAAATACACACAATTGACATCAATGACGAATTGGAGGAAATAGTACGGTTTTATTTCAAAAAAGCCCGGATTGAAGAAAAGATCGAATATCACACCGGTAATGCCCTTGAAATCATACCCAGGCTGAATTATTACTTCGATCTTGTTTTCATTGATGGAGATAAACGGGAATATAGTGCATACTACAAAACAGTAATCGACAAGGTAAAACCGGGCGGATTTATTCTTGTTGATAATGTATTATGGGACGGTAAGGTAATCGAAAAGAATGAATCCGGCGATCCATATACTCAAGGCATAAAAGCTTTTAACAAACTTGCTCATAATGATCCCCTGGTCGAAAATGTGATTTTACCTGTACGCGACGGATTAATGGTGTTAAGAAAAACAGATTAAGTAAACAATGCTTCAATATTACTGAAGGGATTTCCCCTGCTAAACAAATTGTCCTCTTAAACCTTAGATTTTGATTCTTTCCAAAGATCATCCATTTCTCCTGTTATTTCCTTAATCCTAATAGCATTGATCTCTTTCGAGACGGTTGTGAGACTCATCATAATTGTTTTGTATTCGGGATACTTGTTGTATTTTTCCCTCATGGCATACATAATGCTCAGCACCGCTTTCTGAAGATGCTCACTGGTTTCAAAGTCTTTTAGTGGTTTTTCTTCCATAACTCTAATTTTTAATTATCAGGAAATTATAAAATTATTTCGTGAAATTGAGGTCGCAAAAGTAATAATTTTTTAATTAACACAAATATTAACTTTTTCAATCCTATTGGAGGAGACCCTAACCCGGATAAACCCCGTAGGGGGTTCCAACGGGGTAAACTCAGTAGAATAATTATTCCAACGGGATAAACCGGAAATCCCAAAATACAAGCATCAAATATCAAATAAATACCAATATTTAATCTCCAAATTCCAAACTTAAAAGAATGATTTTAAAATTTTGAATATTGTATTTTTGAATTTGAAATTTATTTATTCACAAAATAATTAATTTTTAAAGGTGTTCATGAGCTCACTTCGTTCGGTTGTTATTT
>DAOVQI010000274.1 GCA_030628785.1 Bacteroidota bacterium | reverse complement strand
CATTTTCTAAATGTGCACCAATATTAAATAAACAAAATTTTGTTTCTTTTTCATATAGGTAAAACTGAGCTTAGTCTTCTTAAAAAAAATTAATTAAAGTGGGAAATAAATCACAATGTAAATCGTAAGCTAAAAGGGGACTAATTTTTATATAAAGTTAAGAGATATATTTTAGGTTTCAAATTGACTTTGGATTATCATTTTAAAATATAAGTATAAGTATAGAGTCCGAATGAAAATCCTCAAATCTCTGTGTCAAAAACCCCGGTAAATATAGATCTGCAAATAAAATGGAACTAATTTGGACAAAGAATTAAGAGATAGTTCCTCCTCCAATTCAAAATCCTGGCAAAATTTCTGTTTGGTGGAGGATTGGATGGTAGATTAAGAAAATCAACCACCTCCCCCTGACGGTACCGTCAGGGTACTCCTCCTTTCCAAGGAGGAGAATTTGATGTTAGTTAGAAGCCTGACCATTTTTTTAATTTCTTCAAGGTTCAAAGGAGAAAACATAATTTTCTATATGCCAATTTTGTTACGAAACCGTACATTTTTACCATGAAGGAATAAAAAGAATTAACTATTAGTTTACTGAGGATAAATATGATATGCAAATTGGTATGAATTATGCAATTTCAGGTCAGGAAATACTAAAACCTTTGTAACATTGGGATATATTCTCAGTAAGTAATCAATGTAGGTGCTTAGGTAAAAAAATTTGCTCCCAAGTGATCGGAATTGTTTACTTTTATAAGATTATTGCAGGTTTCTGGTTAAAAGTATATATGAAAGATCACATCCTAAACATTAGACCTTTTTGGTTTTTATTCATTTTTTTTGTTTTTCTAAAAATCAGCTTATTTGATTTTTCAGAATCACTTTACGCTCAGGATCAATGGAAAACCATGTCTTTTGTTAATCCCAGGGAAAAAACCGTTTCTTTTTCTTTCAAGTTTATTAATAATTTAATTATCATTCCGGTTATTATTAACGATTCCGATACACTTCATTTTATCCTCGATACCGGTTTAAGCACAACACTAATGACTGAACTATCCATGGGTGATACGTTATCATTGATATACAGCAGGCAAGTAAAACTTAAGGGTCTGGGTGAAGGAGAACCTGTTGATGCCATTCATTCGTATGGCAATATTTTTTATATTTCCGGAATCAGAGGTATTAACCAGGATCTTTTAATCCTTTTGCAGAACGTGTTTAACCTTTCCTCCATATTTGGCACCAGGGTTCATGGACTAATGGGGTATAATATATTCAGTAATTTCATTGTAGAAATTGACTACCAAAACAGAATCATCTCTTTCCATAATCCGGAATATTATAAACCAAGAAGAAAAAGAAAAAGAACCATTACACTGCCGCTAACTATACATAATACAAAGCCATATTTAGTTGGAACAATTATTCTGGCAGATAATACGGAAGTTCCTGTAAAATTGCTTTTGGATACGGGTGCCAGTCATGCTCTTTGGCTTTACCCAAAGTCACATCCCGGATTAAAACTTCCGGGAAAAGTTGCTGATTCATACCTGGGAAAAGGTTTGAGTGGAGATATTTACGGTAAACTGGGTAAAATCCATGGGTTTCGTTTAGGAGGATCCCTTTTTAGTTCACCTATAGTTGCATTTCCCGATTCTGCTTCAGTGGGTAATTCATCGGGACTTGATGACAGAAACGGAAGTTTAGGATCAGAAATACTGAGGCGATTTCGTGTAATTATTGATTATCCTAACAAACAAATTACGCTTACTCCCAATAACAATTTCAAAAACCCTTTTAAACTGAACCGGAGTGGGATCGATCTGGAAGCCCCTATCCCCGAACTTCCCTATTACATCATTTCAAGCATTAGAAAGGATTCCCCGGCTGACAGGGCAGGATTGAAAAAAGGAGACGAATTACAGTACATTAACAATCGGAACATCAGGCTACTTACCATCAATGATATATATAATATCTTTCAAGATAAAGCGGGTAAAAAGATAAAGTTAACCATCACCCGTAGTGGTTTTTCATTCAAAGTAATTCTGTACCTTGAAGAATTTATTTAGTTTTCGTTAAATTATTATTAATTACGCACAGACTAATTGGTTATCTTAAATTTTATTATCTTCAACAGTTTTAAGAAACTTGTAACTAATCAGTGTGTTGGTGTGAAAAAGTTATAAGTTATAGGTTAAATGTTATATGTCGAAGCGAAGCGGAGATCCCGATAATGAGGTACGAATGTATCGGGATTAATTGTTAGTGGCGCTGGGTGTTGTATTAGCACTTTTATCTTTTATCTTTTATTATTCCTGGTAAATTAATTCAAAATTCAAAAACTATGAGTGCACAGATTTTGAAGGCTTTGATGCAATTATTTGCCATAATTGCCAGACCTGCAAGCAGTAAAGAAGACAGGAGAATTGTTGTGGAATCCCTCCTGAAAAAACAATTGAACCAAGAACTTGTTGAGGAATATTTACAGATCTTCGATGATTTCTATAAAATGCACCAGGAAAAACAAAAGGAAAAAGATAAAAGGCAAAGAAGAATATCTGCCAGTTCTGTCAGGGTTTTAAAGATTTGTACAGAAATCAATGAAGAGCTTATTCAGACACAAAAAATCATTGTTTTATTCCAGCTATTGGAATTTTCAAAATCAGGAGAAGGTGAAATAACAGACCAGGAATTGGAATTTGTTAAAACCGTTTCAGACACCTTTAATATACCTGAAGAGGAATACGATCTGATTAACTCTTTTGTATTGAACTCGTTTGACAAGATACCGGAATCGTCAAAAATGTTAATCATCAATAATGCTAAAGATCATTCAATACCCGAAACAAAACATTTCATAAAAGAAACACTCGAAGGCAATATATGGATTTTTTATGTTACCTCTGCCAACATGTACTTATTGCGATATATTGGTGACAGTGAAATTTATATGAACAGTCAACTTTTGCAGCAGGATAAAGTATATGTATTAAACACAGGTGCTTCCATCAGGGATCCAAAGACCAAACCCATTTACTATAGTGATATTGTCAGCAAATTCTGGGCTGAAGAATTAAAAGAATCAAGAATTGTTTACGAGGTTAAGAATCTTGAATATAAATTCAAAGGAGGGAAAATCGGACTGCATGATATAAGTTTTGAAGAAGAATCGGGAAAGTTAATCGGCATAATGGGAGCCAGTGGAGCAGGAAAATCTACTCTGCTTAATGTATTAAATGGAACATACGTGCCATCGAGTGGAGAAGTTTTAATAAATGGTGTTAATATTCATACGGAAAAAGAAAAGATAGAAGGAATTATCGGACATGTATCACAGGATGATCTTCTGATTGAAGAATTAACTGTATTCCAAAATCTATATTTTAACGCCAAACTTTGTTTTGATAATTATACCGAAGGGGAAATAGTTGATACTGTCTATAAAACCCTGAAAAACCTTGGATTGTTTGAAATTAAGGACATGAAAGTTGGCAGTCCCTTGAATAAAAAAATTAGCGGTGGACAAAGAAAAAGGCTGAATATTGCCCTGGAGCTAATCAGGGAACCGCCTGTTTTATTCCTGGATGAACCTACTTCCGGTTTATCATCACGAGATTCGGAAAACATACTTGATCTTTTAAAAGAACTGGCTTTGAAAGGAAAGCTGGTTTTTGTTGTAATACACCAACCTGCCTCAGACATATTCAAAATGTTCGATAAGCTCATAATACTCGATACAGGAGGATGGTTAATTTATAACGGTGATCCGGTTGAATCGATCATTTATTTCAAATCAAGAATTCAACATGCTAATTGGAACGAGAGCGAGTGTCATGTTTGTGGTAGTGTGACTCCGGAACAGATATTTAACATTGTTGAATCAAATGTACTTGATGAATTCGGAAAAATTACCAATACCAGAAAGATATCACCTAAAGAATGGAATGTCAATTACCTTAAAGGCACCCTCAAAGACCAAACAAAGCTGGAACCGACCAATGAAATACCGAAAATTGCATTTAAGATCCCCTATAAAATAAAACAGTGCCTGATTTTTGTCAGAAGGAATATTCTTTCGAAACTTGCTGATACCCAGTCCCTTGTCGTCAACCTGTTTGAACCGCCAGTTTTAGCTTTCGGTCTGGCTTTTCTGATAAAATATTTTAATGTAAGTAATGAAGTGGGGTACAATCTTTACGAAAACGAAAATTTACCCATTTATATATTCATGTCTGTTATCGTAGCCACATTTATGGGGCTATCGGTTAGTGCTGAAGAAATTATAAAGGACCGGAAGTTATTAAAGAGGGAAGCATTTCTGAACCTAAGCTGGTCAAGCTACCTGATTTCCAAAGTAGCTGTATTATTTATTGTTTCTGCCATTCAGGCGTTTGCCTTTGTGATAGTAGGAAATACTATCATGGAAATTAAAGGGATGTACTGGCAATACTGGCTGGTTATGTTTAGTTGTTGGGCTATGTCAAACATGATGGGACTGGTGATCTCGGATAGTTTCAAAACGGTTGTAACTATCTATATACTTATTCCCTTTTTGGTAATTCCTCAAATTATATTGAGCGGGGTTATGGTAAAATTTGAGAAACTGAATCCCTCGCTTTCATCACCCAACAAAATACCATGGTATGGAGAATTTATTACTGCAAGGTGGGGCTACGAAGCTCTTGCAGTATACCATTTTATGAATAATAAATTCGAAAAGCAATTTTATAGTTTGGATAAGGCAATCAGTACGGCCGATTTTAAAAAAATTTACTGGTATCCGGAAATGAAAAACAGACTTGAAGCTGTTGAAAGGAATTACCAGGATCAGGATAAAAAAGAAGAAGTCGTTAATGCTCTGGAAGTTCT
>DAOVQI010000171.1 GCA_030628785.1 Bacteroidota bacterium | reverse complement strand
TTCCTGTTATATATTCCATTGTTATTTCCTGGCTATTTTTATACTTTTTATCATTGAATCCAGCTTTTCTATTACTGCCCTATAGCCCTTGATGAGAACATCTTTTTCTTCATCGCTAAAATATTATAATGTCCTTGATAATAATGATTGATTATTAAGTTCATAACTATTTCCTCTTGATATCCTTAGCCTCAGCCTTAGCCTTGACCACTTTGTTCCAAAATTAGAGGATAACTTTAATTTAACTATTCTTTTTAATTAATTTGCGAAGCTATGTTCTTTTAACTATTATAATCCAATAACCTCTATACCCTGATGAAACCGGATGTCTCTGGGAATACCTGCTTCAGAGATCCTGTCCAGATCACTTTGCAAACCCTCCCGTATGAATCCCTTTTCCTTGACCAATGTTTTAGCTGCTTGGTAATCACCATTTCCCTGAATCACAATAATCTCTTGAGCCAGCGAATTCATGACTTCCTTCATTTTGTCGAAGTTTATCCGGTAGGTATTTGTTTCCTCATCACGTGTAAATGCACCTTCTTCCTGGAAGTAATAAAACCGTATCATGTTCGCTTTCCCATGTGAACTTGCTATGCCAAATCGTACAGAGCGGAATATTCCTGCCATGAAAGTAACATAGTTATCCATCAGATCTTTATCTCCAAGTTCTCCCATTTCGGCAAGTTTGGTAACCAGGAATAATCCCAGAATATCAGCTTTACCTTCTTCAAGGGCACTGTATTGCTCTTTAAGCGCTGAACGGACTGTCCCTGAATTGTTTATGGTATTCTTAATTCCTAAACCATGTGCTACTTCATGAAACATGGTATTCTCAAAAAAAGCATCGAATGTTATGTGCTTTCTCTGGTTTTCATCTATTAATATTTCGCTTATTGGCACCAATATTTTATCAAACTTGTACTTCATGGCATTTTTCAACTGGAGTTTCCGGCTCCCTTTTTCAATATGTACCCTTTCGTCGTTTGGAAGGTTTATCGCAATTGTCTTACTCCCGGCATTACAATCACCCGCATAAAATATAACATCATACACTCCCAGATCGGAATCACTGCCTGGGACTTCTGTCTTATATTCATCGGGGACAGGAAGTGCTTTTTGAAGTTCCGGCAATAATCCGGCATATTTTTCCAGTCTTTTACTCCATTCCTTATCCTTCAGTAAAATAAATGATTCATATGCAGCTTTATAACCGAACAAACCATCTTCGTAATTTTCAATAGGACCGACGACAAAATCGATCGAGTTGGTTTTCATATCCATCCATGCCAAATCGCTTTCAAGATATTCATCCGTAAGCAAAGCATCGGCACGAAGGGTGAGATACGTTTTGAAGCCGTCATCTTCAGCTAAATCAGCAGCTTTTTTTAAAAGTTCTGCGGCTTTTGTTATTTCTTTCTTGTATGCTATATGATACGGAACGGTTTGAAGTGATCCGTCGTCTGCTCTTCTGATCAGGGTGTAAAGACTGGTTTTATCCTCTGATTCAAAACCCGAAAATTCTTCTTTGGACATATCGGGGGGATAAAAATTGGCTCCTGCAGGCTTTTGACCGATACTTTCAATAAAGGGTTCATTATTCTTTAGCCGTTCCCACGGTCCATAATTAATTTTAATAAATTCCCTGGTTGCATCATCCTCAATGGTATCAAGCAATACGGATTTATCTCCGAAAGCCTGCATCCAGTAAATTTCACCCATCAATTGCGCAACATCAAATAATAAGGGTAAAAGTTCCTTTTCCTTTGCTGTAAGTCCGGCCAACAGATCCGAAAAAAGCTGAACTTCAACAAATTCATCAACTTTTTTTTGCATTGCAGAACGCTCTTCCACAGGTGCTTCTTTACATCCAAATAAAATAAGCATTAAAAATGGAAGCATGACTAGTGATAAGGATTTTCGTGTCATAAGTTTAAAATTTAATTTAGTTTACTTTTGTTTATTTTCTTAGATAATCACAATATTACATACTCAAACATAGCAAATCATTATAACTTTCTTTTTTTCGCCACTAAGACTCAAAGGCTCAAAGGTTCACAAAGATCACCTTATCAGTCGTTTAATTCCTTGTTTTATTAATGACCGTTACTTTTCTTCCGAAACGTCATCGGAATTAAATTGAAAACCAACACGTTTCCCGGTTTGTAATTGTGCACTTTGGATTTTCTTTTTCATTTGACCAACAGAAGCAATTTTAACGTTGTCATAAGGTGGTACCAGGAGATCAAACTGTAAAGCATATACAATAGCTGTGTTGATGATCTTTTTAATTATTTCTTTGGTTATTTTTTCTTTCCCGAAATTGCTGTAAAGAAATCCGAATTGTCTTTTCCCTTCTACAAAATAATACATTTCTTTATTGACAAAAACACGTGCTATCAGGTATCCAAGATCATCATTTCGATTATACTTGAAGGAATCAGATAAAAAGTTATAAATTCTAATGATACCACAATAAGTGTTTGTTTTGTCTTTTTGGGCATACGATGTTTTCCAAACAACATGTCCCCTGTCGAACTCGAAAATATTGGAATGCATGCTGAAAATAAACATGTCACCGGCAACCTTGAGCTGGGCTTCAAATTTACCACGATCTTTATATTCCAAAAGAATACGTTTATCAATCCCTTTTAAGCCTGCATTATATTCATTCGTTATTTCCTGCAATACTTCCTTTGCAAGGTTGAAAACCGAAAACGTTTTATCATAAACCTGTTGTTTTAAACTGGATTTCACCGACAGAGTCTCTATTATTATTGTTTTAGGATCTTTATTTTCCATTATAATTATCTAATGTATTATTATTAAGGTTATTATCATTTTTTTACAAAATGAATAAATCAAAAATCTAAAATCAGCGTTCCTTGTTCAATATTCAAATCTACAGAATTTTCGAGACTTTATGGACAGGCTCTAATTAAAAGTTTTTTGAAGAAAATTGAAAATTCAGGTTAGACAAGTTGTATATATTATAAAACATGAAAATAAGAGGGGCAAAATGGTATTATGGTACACCATATATAGATTATCATAGTTTTGATGGTACGTTTTCTTAATCTACTCGTCTGACCACTATAACATTATGGCTTCCAATTCAAACTAAAATTCAAACCAATGGGGTCTAACTCGTCTGACCACTAAGATGTTCAAATTTATTATTATATCTCATTATTAGCATAATATTTTAAATCTAATCATAAAGTTAAACAGTAGTAGTGGTCTGACGAATATTTAACCTGAAAAAAAACGACTCTTTTACCACAGGGATCCCTTCTTCCGTAGGAATGCCTTCGGCAGGAGAGTCGTTCTACAGGTTCCGGGAAAAAAGTTGATTTCCCCTCTGTCAGGTGGAAACACCTGACAGCATGTGAATCTCAATCTCAAACTCAGCCTACAAACCTAATACGCTTTTGCAAAAATCACACGCTGGGTTGATGGCTTACCTGTATAAATACATTTCCCTTTCTCCGGTTTATTATTTACCGGAATACAACGAATGGTGGCTTTGGTTTCCTCTTTTATTTTCAGTTCGGTTTCTGAAGTACCATCCCAATGTGCGTAAATAAATCCACCATCTCCTTCGACAATTTGCTTAAACTCATCGTAGTCATCCACATAGTAAGTGTTGTCTTTTTTTCGTTTAAGGGCTGTTTGGAAAATGTTTTGTTGAATATCAACCAGTAAAGCTTTTACTTGTTCAATGACTTTATCCTGCTGAATAATTTCCTTTGAAAGCTTATCCCTTCGGACGACTTCCACGGTATGGTTTTCCAGATCCCTTGGTCCAATAGCCAATCTGACCGGTACTCCCTTTAGTTCATACTCAGCAAATTTCCAGCCTGGCGTTTGCGTATCCCTATCATCATATTTTACTGAGATCCCGGTTGATTCCAGATTTGATTTGAGCTGATTTGCTATCTCAGTAATTCTGGTGAGTTCCTGGTTATTTTTGTAAATAGGGATGATAACGACCTGAACCGGGGCGAGTTTAGGAGGTATAATCAGTCCGTTGTCATCGGAGTGTGCCATAACAAGAGCACCCATCAGCCGGGTTGAAACCCCCCACGATGTAGCCCATACCCAGTCGAGTTTGCCCGTTTTATCGGTGAATGTGACATCAAAAGCTTTAGCAAAATTCTGACCCAGGAAATGAGAAGTGCCCGATTGCAATGCTTTACCATCCTGCATAAGGGCTTCAATCGCATAGGTTTCAATGGCTCCTGCAAATCGTTCGATTTCAGTTTTTGTGCCTTTTATCACCGGCATAGCCATAAAATTTTCAGCGAAGTCGGCATAGATGTGAATTATTTTTAATGTTTCTTCTATGGCTTCATTCTTTGTGGCATGGGCTGTGTGACCTTCCTGCCATAGGAATTCGGTTGTTCTCAGGAATAAACGGGTTCGCATTTCCCATCGTACGACATTGGCCCATTGATTGATTAAAAGAGGTAAATCGCGATATGACTGGATCCAGTTCTTATATGTATTCCAAATAATGGTTTCTGATGTGGGACGTATAATCAGTTCTTCTTCTAATTTGGCATCCGGATCAACAATAATTCCTTTTCCTTCCGGATCTTTTTTTAGCCTGTAATGTGTAACCACGGCGCATTCTTTGGCAAATTCTTCAACATGGCTTGCTTCCCGGCTAAAAAACGATTTGGGAATAAAAAGCGGGAAGTATGCATTGGAATGACCGGTAGCTTTAAACATTTTATCCAGTTCCGCCTGCATTTTTTCCCAAATGGCATAACCATGGGGTTTAATCACCATGCATCCTCTTACCGAGGAATTTTCTGCAAGGTCTGCCTTAATTACTAAATCGTTGTACCACTGCGCGTAATTCTCTTTTCTGCTGGTTAAAACTTTTGACATAATAATTTTTTGGTATAGTATTTGTCTGTTATTTTTGAGAAAGGCGAAATTGATGCAAAGTAAATAAAATCTATCAGATATTTAAAAACAAATGGGAGGTGTATCATGAAAGCTCAAACTAAAACATTAATAATTCTGGCAAGCTTATTCTTAATAAGTTATACCGGCTATTCTGTACCTGCAGAATATAAAAATTCCGATAATTTTCCATATAAATCAACCTTCCGTCAGGGTTCTGATCTCGTTATTAATAATTATTACTATAGCGATGGGGATTACCTGTATGATTATTATTATGCCTCAAGGATCCGCAGGTTTCACAGGCCCTGGGTAAGTTCGGGTTACTATAATTCGATATATACCGATAGTTATTGGTATACGTGGGAACCGGCATATTGGGGTATCAGTATTTATATGGGGTCTATGTGGAGTCCCGTGAGGCTGGGAATCTCTTTGGGTGGTCCGGCATGGTACCATTATTATGACCCTTATTATGAGCCGTATTCTTATGACTGGTACAGGCCCGTTTTCTATACTTCACATGTTCATTATTTCCACCCAACTTACCGTGTCGTATATAGAACAAAAATAGTAAACCGTTACTATTATGGTGGTCGGTTTGGACGTCATGTGCGGTATTCAAGACCAGTCTATGCATATGGTTACAGCAAACCGTATTATTCGAAATATTATCCTGAATACGGTTATTACTCCAGGTCAGTGAAGGGAACACCTGTATACAGGAATGGATATCCGTCTAACCGGTATTCGGTCAGGTCAGACAACTATTCCAAAAAATCAGATCGTAGTACCGACGTTTATAGCGGAAGGCGCAGGACTACCAGCACTAATACGGATGGCAATAGGAGAACAGTTGTTAACAGGCCCGATAACAAGAATATTAATTCGGGAACTCCGGTAAATACCAGGCGGAGGGAAGTGATCTCAAACACAGATAATAATAGGAGAGTTGTAACTTCGGGGCGGACTAACTCAGATGTAAAAAGAAATTCTGCGACTACGACAAACCGGAGAAGCACTTCATATTCAAATACAAATACCCGTGTGGTTAAGAAAAGTGTAACAACAAGATCATCAACATCCGGAAATAGAAGCGGAAAGATCTCTGATGTTCCCCGAAGATCCTCTACTGGTTCTTCAACTTATAAAAGCCCGTCAAGGCGCTCGTCAGGAAGCTCAAATGTATCCGGGAGCAGCCGGTCAGGTACAAGCTATAAGCCTTCTGGTAACAGGACATCAAATAAAACTGTTAGTTCAAGATCGAAGAGAAGTTCATCAGGCTCCAAATACAGGAAGCCATCTTCCAGCAGTTCGAAGAAAACCAAGCAGGTTAAACAGAGCCGGAGTACCCCATCGAAAAGTACTAAAAAAAGTCCTGCATCAACCTCAACCAGAAGAAGAAAATAGTATCAATATCCTCAAAGAACCGGGTTAGACCCGGTTTTTTTTGTTAAAAAATGTTAATTTGGTATAGTATTTGCTATTTGTTAGGTGGTTCTTGTTTAGTAAACCATAGCAAAAAAATAATACCCCAGGAGGATTTATCATGAAAGCAAAAATTACATCTCTACTGTTAACCACACTGCTGATCAGTGGTTGTTCAACCGGCTTTTTTGTTTCGTCAGGTTATGATGATATTTATTATTCGCCTGAAGATGAGCCAATTGTAGTTGCTCGAAAAACACCTGTAGCATCTGATAATTATTACCAGGCAATTGACAATTACGAAACTGAAGGTATCCTTTTGGAAAGTGAAATTCCCGTATACGATACGATACAGGGTGAATATTTTGAGAAAGGTGACGAGGGCGTTGTTGTAAACAATTATTATTCGGGAAGTGTTTACGATCCTTATGATTACAATTACTCGAGAAGGATGAGGTTATTTCATTCTCCTTTTTCAGGAGTTGGAT
>DAOVQI010000044.1 GCA_030628785.1 Bacteroidota bacterium | reverse complement strand
CCAAACCCCCGGAATTACATGATGTCAGGTGTTTCCACCTGACATTGAATACTGGAGTATTTAAAATTTTGCCATATCATTAACTGTCGGATGGAAACATCCGACAGCATCGTAATCCGCTAAGCGGATATCGAACTCACGTTAATTAGTTACCAACAACTTAATCATTCCATACTCCCGGAATAGTCTCACCACAAAACGTACACTTGTTATTGCTTATGTGGTTTGAGAGGATACGGTAACCTCTTCTTTCAATGATTTTTTTATTGCATTGAGGACAATATGTGTTTGAGGCTGATGTGCCGGGCACGTTACCAATATATACAAACTTAATTCCGGCGTTCAGGGCAATCTCCCTGGCTTTTTCAAGGGTAGACAGTGGAGTGGACGGGAGGTGAGTTAATTTGTACATAGGATGAAAACGGCTGAAATGAAGAGGGCAATCATACAATTCATTATCATATAACCAGTCACACATCTCTTTTATCATATCAAGATCATCGGTCCAACTGGGAACAATAAGATTTGTGATTTCCAGCCAGACACCCTCTTCTTTCATAATTTTCAGGGTGTTGAGGATTGGATCGAGTTTTCCTGCATTTAATTTCAAATAGATGCTTTCCTTAAACGATTTCAGATCAATATTGGCTGCGTCAATGTATTTACATAAATAACGCAATGGCTCTTCATTAATGTAGCCGGCCGAAACCAGAACATTTTTTATTCCTTTTGAACGTGCTATGATTGCAGTATCTATAGTGTATTCAAAAAAAGTGATGGGTTCAGAATAAGTGTAAGCTATGGATTGACAATTATTTCCCAAACATTCTTCCACCACTTTTAAGGGCATCAGATCATAATTTCTTGTATCGTGCGGACTGACCTGCGAAATGCTCCAGTTCTGACAATTCAGACATGCAAGGTTACAACCTGCTGTTGCAATCGAAAATGCCCTGGTAGTTGGCAGGAAGTGATAAAGTGGTTTCTTCTCAATGGGATCGACATGAACGGCACATGGATTTCCATATGCTATAGTATATAATTTTCCGTTTTTGTTGATCCTGTTCCTGCAATCACTTACCTCATCCAGTTTTAAGGTACATTCATTCGGGCAAATCAGACATTTGACACCACGAGGTGTTTCAGAATAAAATAAACCTTCCTTGCTCCATTTCCAAAGATCCGATCCTGTTTTACCAGAGACTTTTGGGAACCTTTCCATTCCCATTAAGTTCTTACCCGGCAGGCAGAACAGTCCGCCGAGACCTAACAGTCCACATTTCAGAAACTCGCGTTTGCTGATCGCTTTTTTGCTTCGTTTCATCTTCTCAGGTTTCGTGTTTCGCGTTTCAAGTTTTTAGTTTTCAGTTCTAAGTTCTCGGTTCAAAGTTTCGAGTTCGGTGTTCTGTGTTTGTTGTTCACCATGTTAAATATTCCAACAAGTTGGGTTTCACGGGGTAAATTCGCTTCGCTGTTATTAAACAGTTATTTGACTTAATAACGATTCAGCGGTATATCAAGTTGTGGTTTATTGTTTGGTATACTGCATGTTAGGGTTCGTATTTTTTCAGTAAAATAGTTTGTAACTTAATTTAATAGTATTCATATATAATTAATTCTGGCATTTCATTGCTTAATGGATTTTTTATCTCTTTTTTCTCTTGAATTAGATTTCCACAACTATCATATTCATAACTAATTTCTTTAATAAAATCATTGCCAATATAAACTTTGGCATTAATTATTTTATTCACTGCATATTCAAATATTGTTTCTTGGTTTTCAACATTATTGCAATATCTGATTTCTTTTATTTTTCTATTATAATTATCATATACCCATACATATTTAAAAATGTCATCGGAGTAAAAGAGATACTGTGTTTCTTTTATCAAATTATTGTTTTTATACTCAAATAGATATTTCGATTGGCTGCCTGTTTGTTTATAGTCTATAATTTCTTCGATTAATTTATCGTTACTATATTTATATGAATGCACCTCATGAATATAAAAGTCATTTTCCTGATTAGGTGTTTTTCTATATTTGGTTTTCTTTATTAATTTGTTATTTTCATATTGATATGTATATTTCACAATTACTTTATAACTACTTTCATTTTTGTCAAAATTCTCAGAAAAAAAATCTTTTTTAATTAGCTGATTTTTATCATTATATTCATAAGTAAAATAACGCGTTAGATGCCTATCTTCTCTTTCATAGTTTAATTCTTTTATCAAATTACCAAAATCGTCATATTGGTATTTAAAAATACTGGGCACAGTATTTGGTGACACAGAATTATAAATTGTTTTGGTTTTCAGTAAAGCATTATTTTCACATTGAGGATTTTGAGAGTCCTCTTTTGAGCATCCCAATACAAGTAAAGAAAGAAAGATAATTGAATTGAAGATATTTATTTTCATGACTATCGAATGACTATTAAATGACCGTCAAATGTATGCTAGCAAATACAAACTCCTCATAACCAGTCAGAAGTTTCATCAAGAATCCAGTCTCCATAATCCAGCAACCAAGTGCTACAGGCATCCCTTCGGAACAACCAGCATCCACATTTATCCTTCCATAATTACCTTCTGCCAATGCTACTTTTACTTAAGCCTCGATTTCTTTACCGACTCTGCCAGGCACTCCGTACTCTGGCAGGTCTTTACCAGCCGAATACAATTCGGCTCTACATTCCTTGCACTCTAAGTACTACTTCCAACCATTTAACAATTTAACAACTTAGCGTTAGCGATCTCATGAGCGAAGCGAGTAATTTAGCAATGTCAATCACCCGTAACCTGCAACCTGTATCAAACATCAAGTACCCAGCATCCAGTATCCAGTACCCAGTACCCAGTAACCAGAATCAAGTACCCAGCAACCAGCACCCAGTACCCAGAATCCAGAATCAAGTACCCAGTACCCAGTAACCAGAATCAAGTACCCAGAATCCAGAATCAAGTACCCAGTACCCAGTACCCAGCAACCAGCACCCACTATCATATTCAACCAACATATTGCTTTCTACGCAACAATGTCACCAGGGCGCATGCAAGGTTCAGACCACCTATTATTAAAGCTACCTTTATCAAACCGATGATCGGGATCAATATGGCAGAAACCAGTAAAGCTCCAAACGCTGATCCAATCAGATCAGTACCGTATATCTCTGCAGCAATCCCTGATATGTTACCCGGATGCAATTTCGATGCCAAAGAAAAAAGCATTCCAACCATTGCAGAAATGATAATGGTTAATAGAAAGAAACCCAGATGTATCGGAGTTGACCCAAAGTTTGCCAGCCGAAATCCAATAATAACGAAAGGAAGAACAACTGCAAATACCCCAATCGCTGTCTGTAAAAACATATAATGCTTTATTCCCGCATCCGGAAATACTTTTATCCGGGTTATTGCACCAAGTGCAAGACCAGCCATAAAAACAGTAATGATAATACCTGTCATATGATATACATATCCATACAGAATCTGAAAGGTGATTAACAAAATAACCTCAATGGAAGAGGCAGCAAATCCTCCGGCAAACATACCCAGACTAACCGGATTTAACCTGCTGATAACCGTTACTGCAACCAGAAAAACCAAAATAGCAAATATCCAGTAATTGAAACTAAAATAACTTAACCAGTAATCAATTTGCCTGAAATAGGCAACCGGTTCAAAGTCTTTATTGGTTTTTGTTTGATCATCAAGATTGGACAGGATATAGTTGCCTCTGTCCTCAAGGAGTTGATCATCCAAATAATACTGATTAACATAAATATTGTCAATGCCTTTTTCTTCGATTAATCTGGCTATCTCAGTGCTTAATTTATGGTCAGAAGCAAGGTAAAAATTTCGTTCTCCCGGAATAACAATCACATTTGTAAATATTCGTCTTAACGTGTTATAAATTATTGAATTAACAAGTCCCGCCTCTTTACTGACATAAATTTCTGTTGAAGGCAGACTCAGGGATATAACAGCATCCCGGGTTAATTTTTCTTTAAGTTCTTTAAAGAATTCCAGTGTATAGAAACGGTTTAACTGTGCAGTGCCCGGTTCAGGTAATGCGATGATGGCAACATCGTACAGGTTCGTGGTATTCCTGATAAAGATACGTGCATCCTTGTTAAATATCCTGATTTTTTGATTATCCAGTGCTTCAGTATAATTTTTACCAATTTTTAAAATCCAGGGATTCAGTTCCACATAATCAATTTGATCGACATCATACTTTAAAATTTCATTTGTGATCCCGGATATGCCACCGGAGACAAGCAATATGTTTTTAGGATTGGCATGCTGTACAAGGGCATAATGAACGGCTTCTTCATTAGATACTGTGTTTAATGTGCTGAACATCAGTATATTGTTCTCATAAAAATTGAGCTGGTCGCCTGTTTTGGTTATTGCCAGATTGCCATAGGGTGTATCTTTCAGATATATAAGATCCTGGTCTTTATATAATGATTTCTTTGTAAAAGCATCAAAATCATATAGATATAAGAAAGACAGAATAAAAACTGAAATAAATAAAATCCAGACTTTGGACAATCTTTTTTTAAACGGCCATGAAGAAATAACTGCAATGAACAGATTGATGGTTAATAAAATGGTCAGGATCTTCATTGTTTTCAGGAAGAAGACCAGAAAAAAACTAAAAATCAAACCTCCAAGGATACTGCCCAGTGCTTCCAGTGAGTAAATATGGCTTATCAGATTGGCTTTGCGCTTTTCAGAAAATACAAAAGAGAGGTATGTAAATAAAAAGCCGGAAAGGAGGCAGAAAGGGATTAATAAAATAAATGAGCTGTAAAAAATTTGTATCACACTAACCAGGCTTCCTGCATCAAATACAATGTTTTTCAGGAAGTTAAGAAAGAATACAGTAAAAAGAGGCAAAATACCGAGAAGCAAAAGGGAATAAAAAGTAAATCGTTTCTGATGAGTAATTTTTGGTGAGATCTTACCAAGAAAAGACCCTAAACCGGTAAGGATCATCCAATTGGTTAAAATAATCCCGATCACCAATTCATTACCGTTAAAAATCGAGAGAAATTCCCGTAATAAGATCACCTGGGTAACCAGAGCAGAAAAACCCAAAGCAATAACCGGTAGTATTAACCGGATATTTAACGCCGGTTGAGGTAAGTTTAACTTCCCTGTTGATTCTTGAAACATTGGGACTTCCTGCCTGCTTTTCTGCTTCTTCCCTTTTTTCAAAACATCCATGTAATATTTAATATGCCACGAAAAGTGGAATATTGCGATCATAACCATTGTCACACCAAAATTAACATGCCATACCAGCATTTCATCGATAAAAGGAATATGCAATTTCAGGTTTACCTGGAATACCATAATCAGACCAAGGATGGCTGTTGTAAAGAATGTGAAAAGTAACAGAGTATTCCAGAATTTCCGGTGGGTTATAGTCTTAATGACAGATAACTTTGAAGCCGTAAAAGAAAGGATATAGGCAATGATGGATAGCAATCCTATCGTTACAAAGGAATAGGGATTATTCATAATCGATAAAAAACAACTAAAACAAATAAGACATGAAATTAACCAAAATTATACAACATAAAAAGATTTCAGTCTGTTGTAAAGTATATCCTCGAAAGTGGTTATATAGGGAGGGTTTTATATTCTATATTCATTATTTCTTTTCTCCAAACACATAGGCTTCGTAGATATAGATATCAGCATCTTTCCAGCCATCCCAGCCAATCCTTGCCTTATCTCTTGCACAGTGACCCAGGAATTCTTCCTTGTTCCATCCGTTATCAACTGCAACTTTGGGTAGAAAAGTTCCTGAATAGGAACCTTTTACAATATAAATTCCATGCTTTCCGAGATCTATTTCATCTATGGATTCAATTTTTTTCATTTGGCTCAGTACAGAGATTTCAATATCCAGTTGATCCAACTCTTCTTCGGTAACAGGGGAAAACCTGTGATCCCTTGTAGATGAAGATATAGCCATATCCTGGATAAGCTTGTACAAAGGTTGTGTACTCCTGAATTGTCCGACACAACCTCTGAGCTTACCTTTTTTGTATATGGTTACAAAAACCCCGTTCGGTTTTTTCAGGTTCAGGGTTAAGTCCTCTGTACCTGGTTCGGGTACTTTTTGTTTTGAAATATATTTTACGATGGTATTTCTGGCAATTTTCAGAAGAGTTTGTTTTTCCTCATTTGAAAAGTTAAGTTCTGTAGTTTTTTTGTCTGGATCTTTCATAGTTACAATAATAGAATGATAGCCTACTACACGGGATTTGTCTCCATATTTTGTGTCTCCTGAATTCTTGTAATCAATTGGATAATAAGTGCAATCAGGATTATTTTCAGTCAGATAAAGAAGGGTCAGCGCTGATGTCCATCCACAAATGCAGGTACTGAGGTTTTTTATGCCCTGGTTTTCGTTTTTGCGAATGGTTTCAAGAAATTTCTCCGGTGAGTTTGAAAGTATGGACTCTGCCGTAATCCGGTCGATTCTAACCGCATCGGAGTACTTGGGATAATGTGAAAAATCAGTGCTGATTATGAATAAATTTCCGGGTTTAAACCAGGGTTGGAGGGCTTCGGCGATCTTCCGGCACATTTGAGGAGACTGTGTACCAATTATTATGGGTATGATCTCAATATTTTGTTTTAGTTTATATTGTAAAAAAGGTAGCTGAACTTCCAGACTGTGTTCTGCATAGTGGGCATCCGGCCGGAACGTAAAACAATTAAAATCTTCAATCAATTTCGTGGCAAGGGGAATATCCACTTTTACAGTGCCCAGGGGAGTGACATAATGTCCCCTGTTATAAATGGATGCACCTTCAAAGTAAATTCGGTGGCTTGTACCTAAAAGAAAAATCTTCTCATAATAAATGTTTTCCGGAAGCTGGTTATAGCTTGATGCTGCAACCGCTCCGGAAAAAACATAACCGGCATGGGGTGAAAGAATAGCAATGGTTGTTGCTGTTTTTTCTTTGGCCGGTTTGGCTGTGGCAAAATAATAAGCCAGTTCGGATCTTAGTTGTGCCGGATTGTTAGGGTAAAACTGGCCCGCAACTACTGGCATCCGGTTTTCCAATGAGCTGCCATCCTGATGCTTATCCGGTTTTATTTGGGAAAACGTCACGACAATTGGAAAAACCATAAAAAACATATTTAATAAAAGAAACCTCATGTCAAATATTTGGAATAGAACAAGTGAAATTATAAAATATTTGTAATTAATTTATTAATCATTTTTACTTGATGTTATAGTTTAACATTAAGTACCCATAACCCGTACCTTGAACCCCGTAACCTAAATTATCACTAAAGTTAAAAATATTAACCATAATAAGTCAAAAAAAATTGTAACTAATCAGTTTTGTCAGAATTGTATTCTATAGAAGATCATGGGGAAAAACCCAAACTGGTAATCATATTTTATTCTTTGTCTCACCGGGTCATAACCTTCCATAAATATGTTCTTATGATTAGTTATATTCTGGATGTCCAATGCCCATTCATGATTTACTTTTTTTCTGTTTAGTTTAAAACTAAACCTTGCATCGATCCTTAAATAATCTCTGAACCGTTCGTTGTATGCATGCTCCCAATCGAAGGTTGTCCAGCCATTGGAAACCGACTCTTCCAAACTAATTGGCAAGCGCCGCTTGCCGCCCGCCCATACTCCTTTCAAATTGATTGCCAATGCATTATATTTTCCTATTTTAAATTCGTACCCCCCCAGGCAGTTAAATACGAAATTACCGTTGAATGCAGTATTCCTTTCTATTCCATCATATCCTTTGTATTTTGATTGGTAGAAGGATGTCGTGATTAGAAAATAGTAATTTTTATAAAAAAACCGTTCAAAAGTGATTTCCAGACCATAATTTTTACCTGTTCCAGTGTTTATTAAGCTGTCCTCTGTTGGCAGATCAAAGAATTCACCAGCATTCAGCATTGAAAATTCCGGACGGCTTTCCAATACAGGGATATTATACAAATGTTGATAATAGGTTTCCAGTTTCAATCGCAGATTACCGTTGAACAGGTAATCATAGCCCAGGACAATATGGTTCCCTTTGGATAATTCAACATTCCGGTTGGTTTGAATATATGTATTGTTTAAGGTATCAACAAGAGTTTGGTAGAAATAACTCATGCGGGGTTGCAACTGACTATGTTTGCCGAAACCAAAACTTATGGTTTGATTTTCTGAAAAATTCCACTTTAATCCCAGTCTTGGTTCAAAAACAAAATCTTTATTCAATAAAAAAAGCTGGGAAAACAAACCTGAATAAAAAAGAATATGGTCAGAAAATTTATACTGCCATTGTATGTATGCCTGAAGTAAACCAAAGCTGCCTTCTGAATCGGTGTTTACAAAAAATGTTTTTCCGCCGTTATTGGAAGAACTATCCAGGTAATTTATATGGTATACATCGTAACTCATACCTGCACCAACGTTATTCGTTGGATTGATTTTTTTCCGTAAATGGGTCGAAAAGGTATGTTTTATCTCGACTATGTTTGACCGGTATATTGGAAGGGGAGAATTACCTGATTTGCTGATTGAATCGATTTTGACATGGTTGCGCCACCCTGAAACGGACAAGTTGGTTTTGAGGCGGGTTTTTTCATTAAAAAAAAAGAGGTGAGAAAGCCCTGTCACTCCCATGTCTGTTCCGTAATCCGTATCAGTGCCCGATAAACCATATGACCATTCAGTGCTATCTTTTTTGCTGTCGTGAAGTTGAATGAAGCTTTTTCCACCAAGCCCAAAAAGAGAAAATCTCCCGTACTTTGTGCCCGGTATATCTATCTTAAATGAAATATCCTTGAATTGCGGCATTGAACTGCCGGTTCCTATATCCATACCCAGGGCTTCAAATCCTTCCAGGGTTGCATAACGTATGTTAACCAGGTATGAGGATTTGTTTTTATTCGAAAAAGGTCCTTCCGCTCCCAATTCAAAACCGTTAAAACCAATCTGACTCATGTATTCCCTTTTTTCATTATTTCCAGTCCGCATTTTCAGATCGAATACTCCTGCCAGAACATTTCCGTATTCTGCCGGAAAAGCACCAGTGAAAAAGTCTGAATTGGTCAACAAATTATTATTAAGCATACACACAGGTCCTCCGGTGGTACCGGTTGAGCCAAAATGGTTTGGATTAGGTATATCAATTCCATCCAAACGCCACAGCAAACCTGTTGGGGAATTACCGCGGATGATTATTTCATTTTGTTGATCGCTAACCGACATAACACCTGCAAAATTTGCAACCATACGGGCCGGATCCCCCCAACTTCCAGCATATCGCTCAGTTTCTTCAACGGTAAATGACCGCGCACTGATCACTGCCATTTCATTTATTGACTTATTTTTTTTATGATGAAACTTTATTACAACCTCCTCTGAAACAAATACCCTCTCTTCCAATTCAATGTTTAATACCAGTTCCTTCCCTGAACTTAAAAGAAGGTTGTTTATACTCATAGGATAATATCCGATGTAACTAACCTTTATTCCCTGCCTGCCGACAGGAATATGTTCTAGCCGAAAGTTGCCTTGTTCGTCTGTAGCTGTGCCGGTCAGGGGTTCTGACTCCAGTAAAATTACCGTAGCTCCAATTAATGGTATCTGGGTATATTTATCTACAACTGTGCCCCTGATAGTTTGCTTGAAATCCTTTTGCGCAACCAGGTTGAGAGTAAATAATAACCATAAAATAATTAGAGATAACTTTTGCATTCTTCTAAAAAAAATACCCGTTTAAGATACCTAAATAAACTTACTACATTCATTAGTTGGAAAAAAATATTATTTTTATCCAATGTAAATATGTATATCTCTGCGGTATTTTTAAAATTCTCATTTTAAAAGGTTGACGTTTTTATCATAGTTTAACAATAAAAACATGGCATTTCTAGGAACCATTGTTAAAGGTGCTGTGAATATAAACGACAAGTTTCTCACAGTAAATATCAAAAACGTTTATCGTTCCCAGTCGAATACACTAAAAAAACTGATCAGAAAGGCTGCCAGGACAGAGTTTGGCAGGACATTTGAGTTTAACCGTCTCCTGAAATCAAAGGATCTGGTTAAGGATTTTCAGGGAACCGTTCCATTTTATGATTATGACTCAATCTATAAGGATTGGTGGCACAAGTGCTTTCGTGGAGAAGAAAACATTACCTGGCCGAAGAAAGTAAAATACTTTGCCCTGAGTTCCGGCACTTCCGGTGCACCTAGTAAACAAATTCCAGTATCTTCTGATATGTTACAATCCATGCGGCGTGCAGGTATTCGGCATTTTTGTACCCTGAGTAAACTGAAAGTTCCAAGTAGTTTTTATGAGAAGAATATTCTTCTGTTGGGAGGGAGTACACATCTTAGTCAGATTGGGAATGTTTTCGAAGGAGACGTGAGCGGAATACTTACCAAAAACATGCCGGGCTGGGTATATAATTTTTATAAACCGGGAAAGGTTATTTCCCTGGAAAGGGATTGGAATATCAAGCTTGATCAGATTACAGAAGAGGCAAAAGACTGGGATGTAGGAATTATCGCCGGAGTACCTGCCTGGGTTCAGATCCTTCTGGAAAAAATCATTAACCATTACCAATTGAAGCATATTCATGAGTTATGGCCGAATTTCATGATTTATGCCCATGGAGGTGTTACGTTCGAACCGTATAAAAGTGGATTTTCAAAACTGTTGGGGAAGGAAGTATTATATATGGAAACATACCTTGCATCTGAGGGATTTCTTGCATATCAGAAAAAGTATAAACATAATGCCATGCAACTGGTGCTTCGGAATGGTATTTTTTATGAGTTTGTACCTTTTAATGAAGAAAATTTTACATCCGACGGGGAAATCAGGGATGGTGCGCGGGTATTAACCATGGAAGCGGTAAAGGAAGGAGAGGAGTATGCTATTCTAATCAGCACATGTGCCGGAGCATGGCGATATCTGATAGGTGACACCATTCGATTCTTTTCGGTTAAGGATTATGAAATTATGATTACCGGGAGAACAAAACACTTTTTAAGTTTGTGCGGAGAACATCTCTCAGTCGATAATATGACCAGGGCGATTAACATTGTATCCGGAGAATTCGGAATCGACATTAAGGAATTTACGGTAGCAGGCATTCATTACGATAATCTTTTTGCTCATAAATGGTATATCGGGTCCGATAAAAGAGTTGATCCACAAGATTTACGGGATAGGTTGGATAAAGCAATTATGGAACTGAATGATGATTATACAACGGAAAGGAAGGCAGCTCTCAAGGAAATATTCGTTGAGATACTGCCAAACAAGATATTTTACGATTGGCTGGAAAAAATAGGTAAAATTGGCAGCCAACACAAATTTCCAAGGGTCCTCAGGAATGAGCAGCTTGAAGATTGGCAGCGATTCGCTAAAGGGAAAAACTATTCATTTACCCGCTAATCCCCCATACAAATGCCTATTGAGCGGGCACTTTGGATCCATGGATGATCAGGAGGAACCGTTTTACGGATTCCAACAACCTTATCCAGCGGGACAGCTTCAGTACCTTCTCCTTTAGCAGCTATCATTACACCAAACGTACCCTCATTGATGTATTCTGTACATGCCGTACCCAACCGGGTTGCCAATAACCTGTCAGCCGCTGAAGGAGTTCCTCCGCGTTGCAAGTGTCCCAAAATGGTAAGTCGTGATTCCAGACCTGTTAATGCTTCCAGTTCTTTGGCAATAAGAGTGGTATTGCCTGTATATTGATCATCGATTTCCCTTAATTTTGCTTTGATATCTGCCTTTTTATTCTTGCTCCTGGTTTTCTCTAACTCTTGCTTTGCTGCTTCTAATTTTCCGGAACCTTCTTTTGAAATAGCTCCTTCCGCTACAGCGACAATGCTGAATGATTTCCCGCTGCGTTTGCGTTCCAGGATGGAGTCAGCGATGCTATCCAGATCATAAGGTATTTCCGGGATCAGGATTACATCTGCCCCCCCGGAAATTCCGGCTCCCAGGGCCAGCCAGCCGGCCCGGTGACCCATAATCTCAACAACAATAATCCTGTGGTGACTGTGGGCAGTGCTATGAAGACGGTCAATGGCATCAACAGCAATGCCCAGAGCGGTGTCGAATCCAAAAGTTATATCGGTCATCGAAACATCATTGTCGATGGTCTTGGGAAGGGTTATGATATTAAGCCCATTTTTGAAAAGATGATAGGCATTTTTCTGTGTTCCCCCACCACCAAGACAAACCAGAGCGTCAAGACTGCGTTTTTGGTAATTTTCGACGATAACGTCTGTCATATCCAGTATTTTACCACCCACAGGCATTTTGTTGGGTTTGTGACGGCTTGTGCCCAAAATAGTGCCTCCAATGGTCAGTATTCCTGACAAGGAATTACCATCGAGGGACATTGTTCTGTTTTCCATCAAACCGCGAAAACCATCACGAAAGCCAACTACATGCATTCCATATTTTTTAAGTGCTGCTTTCCCTATTCCGCGAATGGCCGCATTAAGTCCCGGAGTATCACCACCGGAGGTTAAAATTCCAATGTATTTCGACATGAGTTACTGAATATTAGTGTGTAATAATTTTGAATATAGTACCAATTTTACTGTTTGGTTTACCTTCTCTTTGCTAAATTAGCTTAAAAAAAACAATAAGCAAGATACAGGTTGGATTTTACGAAGAACAAGGAAATATCAGGCTCAGGTTCATTATATTCAGGAAGATTCCAGGAGATTTATGTTACCGAAACGCTCAGGGCTTGGTGCTTAAAATGTAGAGCCGGGTTATATCCGGCTGGCAAT
>DAOVQI010000040.1 GCA_030628785.1 Bacteroidota bacterium | reverse complement strand
ATCCATCATGGAGCAAGCTCTGGAATACTTACCACAGGAATTCCTGGAAATTATAAGGATCTTTGAAGATACTTTCAGGATTCGTTATGATTAACCAATAGGACAGTAAAAAATCATTTTTTTCGATTGTAGACCAGTCAGGGCTTGACTTGAAGTCAAACCCTGACTAATATCATTTGCATCGCTCCTAGCTATTGTCCTGCCGGCAGGCAGGGTTGTTCTACAAATTTTTGTAAAATTTAATTACTTTTGGTTTCTTCACTTATTATTTCCCCGATATTCAGTATGTTATTATACATAAGAAACTTCAATAACTAATCTTAACTTTTTATTATGGAATACTCATTAATACTCTGGGGAGCTTTCGGAGGATTGCTGCCGGATATAATACGGCTGGTAAAAAACAGGTTTACCGGCGAATTCGCTGATTTTTACCGAAGTCCTGCTTACTGGACAGGATTGATATTATCATCCTTCCTTGGCGGGTTGGTTGTGTTTTTACTTAAACCACTGGATATTATCTATGCCCTGAGTTTGGGATATTTCGCCCCCAAAATAATCACTTCAATTCTTTCACAGCATGTTCCTACATCGGCAAAACAGGAACTTACAGAATCTGACCCTGGAAAAATAAAAATATGGCATTGGTGGAACGTCTAAAGATTTTACGATTAACTCAGAATTATTTATGTTATTACGGGGCAGGTAAACACCAAATCTCAAATCTGGTATTAGAACAAAACAACCCTTGAAAATGGATTCAGACGATTTAACAATCTTTTTTAAAGCCCTCGATTTTGCCGCTAAAAAGCACAAAGACCAGCGGAGAAAAGACAAAGGGGAAACCCCGTATATCAATCATCCTATTGCAGTGGCTAATACCCTTGTTGAAACCGGAAAGGTTACGGATGTTAATACCATTGCTGCCGCCTTATTGCACGATACGATCGAAGATACCAATACCAACCCTGACGAAATTGAAGAAGAGTTTGGCAAGAAAATTCTTGCTCTGGTGTTGGAAACAACCGATAAAAAATGGCAGCCCAAACCTGTCAGAAAGTTTTTACAAATCAAAAACGCTTCCAGGAAATCAAATGCAGCCAAACAAATAAAGTTGGCTGACAAGATTTGTAACGTACAGGATGTCTTAAAAAACCCTCCGGTTAAATGGTCCAACCGGCAACAACGGGATTATCTTATCTGGGCAGAAATGGTTATAAAAGGACTAAGAGGAGTAAATCCGGATCTCGAAAAAATGTTTGATGAATTAATCCTGAAAGGGAAACAAAAGTTTGGTAGATAGTATTTTACTCGTAGCCCGACTTCAGCTCGGGCTACGAGTAATTTATAACTATTTCTCCTCTTCCAAACCCATTGTATAATTCACATTCGCTTCACAAAATAAAACACAAAGAATTATTCTCCTGTCCATTCGTTCACTATTACAGTGTCCTTGTATTCGGAATACCCGGCAAAAATGCCGTAGCCGTTTTCAACATTCGAGTACAGGTTCACCGGGTTGCCGGTTCCGTCCCATATATCGCCGAACTGATTCTCGAAGTGAAGGATCAGTTTTTTCTTGTAGAAAAAATAATTCTCTGAAACGGAGCGAAAATGGACGAATAAATTCAAAGCAGTATTCCATTCATTTTGTCCATGAAAAAAATTGAAAATTATAGTGTGTGTTTTCCCGTTTATCAGCTCATCGGAAAAAATAAGGTTGCTGTAAAGTTCATTAACATAACCTTCATTTTTTATTACAATATCTTCACTCCATAATCCTTTTAAGTAATACCAATGAGAATTCTTACTTTCATAAACTAACATGATTTCGTAATAATTCTTTTCATCAGGCGGATCTGAAAATCTTATTGTAATGGAAGAAAAATTAGAACCTTCCGGGTCTATTCCGGCTCTGTGAACATAATTGATTATATTAAAGTTTACTTTTGCAGGGATTTTATCCGATGCCGTGGCTTTACCATGCTCCATTGAGAATACTTCGATGGTATACCTGGTTTGTACCTGGGGTACGTGGTTTCGCGACACGTAATATCCGTTACCTGTACTTTGAAGCGTGTCGGTTTTCTCGGCATACTTCAAAACTACTACCGGAGCGGTTTGAAGTAAAAAAAATGTATCCGTGGTAACCCGGCTCCGGCTGACATGCACACAAAGTAACGTGTCGGGCGAGAAAAGGCTGTTAATTACCGTTTTTCCCTCGTGGTCAGGAAGATCTATTACTACCTCTTTTGTACAGGAGGTTAGTAAAAACAGTATAAAAGAGAGGTAGTAAAATGATTTCATCATCGAAGCTTGATAACTATTCCGAATTTCAAAAATGAATATTAAACCTATACGTAATAGTTTGTTTTTTATTGTTTAGAAAAGTTCTGTTTGAAAATTTATAAAACAAATCAAAGCTCATTTTATTTTGCAGAAAATACCCTGATATTCCGGGAGCTATGTAACCACTGAAATAATTGTCATTTATCGCCTTGTTAAAGTTCGGAGATGATACTTTCTGATAGAAAAAAGAATAATAGGGGCTAATTTCAATAAAAGGTTGAATTTTCTTTTTCGACAGAAAAGAATAGCGACAAAAGCATCCATAATTAAATGTATGAAGTTTAGTATAGGGAGCTTTGCCAAAATAACCTGAAAATTCAGGGCCAACAGAAAGCCCGGGATAAACTAAATAACCATACCTTAACGCGAAAACATTGTAACCAATTGATTCACTAAATAAATTTTCATCAATGTAAGGATTGTATTGTATTCCAATTCGATGAATCTTTTTTTTAACCTCTGTTAGGTTATTTGCTGTTTGTGTGTATGAGAAAAAGTTATTTATGAAAAAAAATACAATTGCGATCAATAAATTATTTTTCATTCTTTTGTAGTTTATAATGCGTATCTAACTCACCGGGTGACTCGAAGTCACCCGGTGAGTAGATTTAAAATTTAAAACTATAACTTACCGAAGGTATTATCGGGAACAGGCTTTGCTGGTAAAGTTTAGGGGTTCCTTCAGTCCTAACCCCGTTTTTATAAGTTACTTTCGTGTGCCAGTAATACAAATAGGGATTTTGGCGGTTGTACAGGTTGTAAATGCTGATATTCCAAACCCTTTCGCCCCATTTTTTCTCCTTGTAAAAATTAAAACCCAAGTCTAAACGGTGGTAAGCCCTCATTCTGTACGAGTTCTCTTCACTGTAAATATGTCCTTCGTATAGTTCAAAATCTGTTTTAGGTAAATAATGGGAAGAACTATTGTCATCAATCACTAGATGATGTCCTGTTGCAAGCGTCATTGCATTTCCGGTGCCATAAACCCAGGTGGCTGAGAAGTCGATGTTTTCTTTAAGTTTTTGTTTGAAGACGATGCTGATATCGTGCCTGCGGTCGTATTTATACGGATAGGTCTTACCATCGTTCTGGTTATCGAACTGCCGGGTGGTTTTTGCCAGGGTGTAGCCAATCCATCCTGTTGATTTACCCAACTTCTTTTGTAAAAAAAATTCAATCCCGTATGATTTGCCTTTTCCGTCCCCGTCAACCTTATACTGCCAGTTGCCCGAACCGCCTAAGTAAGCAATACCTTCTTCAAAGGCAATCAGGTTGCTCATGGTTTTGTGAAATGGCTCAATAGTTATCTCAAACATCCCGTTCCGTGAGGTGTGAGCCAGGCCAAAGGCGTACTGCACCGATTTTTCGGGCGGGAGAACAGCCGTGGCCGGCACCCAGTAATCGGCAGGCATACCTGCACCACTGCTTGTTAAAAGATGAACATATTGTTGCATTTTTGAGTAAGCGGCTTTTAACGAATAGTTTCGTGCAAATTTGTAATTGACGACCAAACGCGGCTCAATACCATGGAACCACTTATCATCAACATAATATGCCGAGTACCTGGCCCCTATGTTTGCACGAAAGCGACTATTCAGGTTAATCTCGTTTTCGAGGTAGAAGTTATGCTCAAACGCTCTATTCTTGTCGTCGTTAAATGATGAATCGACAGGTATTGCCCCGGTATAGTCCTGCTTTAAGGTGGTTGATGTGGGGATAAAGTTATGGAGCGTGGCTCCGCCCCCGAAACGTATAGTCAGAAAGCGGGCCGGGTAATATTCAAAATCTGTTTTTGCAGTAGCATCGTATATGGACGAGGTAAAGGTATATTCACTTTCCGTACCGGTCTGTTTGTAATACTCTGCTGTTTGATACCGGTACCGGGTGTATGTGAAGGTGGTGTTGGAAAACAGCGAAGGGTTGAATAGGTGATTCCATCGTAAGGCTCCAAGCAGGTTTCCCCAGCGTATTGCAACTTTGGCCCGTTGATTGGTGTCCTTGTGGTTTATTTTAACTATTGCCCGGTCGTCCCCGTTATAAAAGCTAAGGAATAACCTGTTGTTTTCATTTAATTTATAATTGAACTTAGCATTCATATCGTAGAAATGGTAGCCCATTGAAGCTCCTTCAAAAACAATTTTTGTTATGGGCCGTGTAAAAATATCATACAGGAAACGACGGTAAGAGATCAGATACGATGCCGTATCTTTTTTTATGGGGCCTTCCAATGCTAACTTTGAGGCAATCATTCCAAAGGTTCCTGCCCCGTGTAACTCTTTTATATTGCCGTCTTTCATCCTTATATCTAATACAGATGACAAGCGTGAGCCGTAACGAGCAGGGAAACCTCCTTTCGTTAACGTTACCTTGCTGATGGCATCGGGGTTAAAGGTAGAGACAAAACCCCCGAGATGGTTTATATAGTAAAGGGGCACATCGTCTAATAAGATAAGGTTTTGGTCAGGACTTCCGCCGCGCACGTACAGGCCGCTGCTTCCCTCGTTGCCCGATTGCACCCCGGGCAGCAATTGCAGTGCTTTCATTATATCCGGCTCGCCTCCCAATGCCGGAAGGCGTTTTATCTCTTTCACGGGAATGGTAATCGTGCTTATCTCCGTCCTGTCTTCAACAGGCTTTTCAGCCGACACCTGAACCTCTTCCAGATTTACGCCCGGCAGCAAAGCAATGTTTAGCATAGTATCGCGGGCAGGAAGGGTAAGCTTTATGGTTTTGTAGCCCACATACGAAAATCTGACAATAATATTCGCTGCAGGCTTTGTTACAAGGCTGAAAAACCCGAAAGCGTTGGATATGGTCCCTGACCGGGTATTCATGTCGATAACTGTAACTCCCTGCAGGCGTTCACCGGTTGCAGAATCGGATACGTAACCACTAATGGTAACCTGTGCCGCAACTTTACCAAGCATCAGGCAAAATACAACACTGAAAATTATTCTCCTGTCCATTCGTTCACTGTTACAGTGTCCCTATCTTCAGAATACCCGGCAAAAATGCCGTAGCCGTTTTCAACATTCGAGTACAGATTCACCGGGTTGCCGGTTCCGTACCCTATATCGCTTATTTGATTCTCAAAGTGAAGCATCAGTTTTTTCTTGTAGAAAAAATAATTCTCTGAAACGGAGCGAAAATGGATAAAAAAGCGTGATGCTATTTTTTTTTTGTAAACGAAATGATAAAAATTGAATGCCAGTGTGTGGGATTTCCCGTTTATCAGCTCATCGGAAAAAATGAGGCTGCTGTAAATCTCATTAACGTAGCCCTCATTTCTAACAACCACATCGTTGCTCCATAACCAAAGCTTATCGTACCGTAACTTTCCCCCTGGGTTGCTTTCATGTACTACCTTAATTTCATAGTAGTTTTTCTCACCGGGAGGTTCGTTAAACCGGATAGTAATAGATGAAAAATTGCAACCTTCTACATCAATCCCAGCCTCCTGCATGTAATTGATTACCTCAAAAGGTGCTTCTTCAGGGATTTTATCCGATGCCGTGGCTTTACCATGCTCCATTGAGAATACTTCGAGGGTATACATGGTTTGTACCTGGGGTACGTGGTTTCGCGACACGTAATATCCGTTACCTGTACTTTGAAGCGTGTCGGTTTTTTCGGCATACTTCAAAACTACTACCGGAGCGGTTTGAAGTAAAAAAAACGTATCCGTGATAACCCGGCTCCGGCTGACATGCACACAAAGTAACGTGTCGGGCGAGAAAAGGCTGTTAATTACTGGTTTTTCCTCGTGGTCAGGAAGATCTATTACAACCTCTTTTGTACAGGAGGTTAGTAAAAACAGTATAAAAGAGAGGTAGTAAAATGATTTCATCATCGAAGCTTAATAGCTTTTATGTTTTGAAAATACCACTAATTCAATCCCTAATAGATCAAAAATCACTTTTTTGTTAACTCCCAATTTTAAATCCTATTGATATAGAAACGGAAGTCATTAAATAATTATTTTTCGAAAACTGTTTCATTTCCCATATAAAGCTCTTTTTCAGAATTTCTTTTAAAAGAAGCATATCCAATAGAAGTTGTGTTAATAATATCTCTTACAACCTGACTATTTGCAGTAAAGTTCAATATTGAATAGATGAGTACAATCAACAATTTATTCATAAAATGATTTAGTTTAGTGGCAACAATTGTATCTCACTCACCAGGTGACTTCGGGTCACCCGGTGAGTAGAAATATTCAGGAGTTGTCCTTCCATCTGTTTTTTGTAGTTGTTTTTTGGTTAGGGAAAGTATAAAAAATCAAGCAGACTGATTATTTACATATTCATACCTCTTTTCCGGTATATTCAGATGGAAAAGTACGGGGAAAACAACTACCAGATTTCTAAGAACAACTCCTGTCTTTTGAATGCTTTTGTATGTTACTCACCGGGTGACTTCGGGTCACCCGGTGAGTAGAAATAATCAGGAGTTGTCCTTCCATCTGTTTTTGTAGTTGTTTTTTGGTTAGGGAAAGTATAAAAAATCAAGCAGACTGATTATTTACATATTCATACCTCTTTTCCGGTATATTCAGATGGAAAAGTACGGGGAAAAACAACTACCAGATTAAGAACAACTCCTGTCTTTTTAGTTTTGTGTAAAATTTAGCGTCTGTCTATAATGTCAGGATAACAAAAAAGCTGCAAAGGGCGTGGGGCATAGAGTAAATTATTATTTAACAATAAATTATTGTAAAACAACCTCTTGATCTTCACTCCATTCTTCCTCCCGATAGCTATCGGGATCCATTATTCCACCATTCCATTATTCCCCGCCCGAACGTACCGTTCGGTACGGGCGGGCACTCTTCCACTCTATATCGCCATTTCATTACCTGAGATATATAGATCCTCTTTCATGTTTTTTAAATAATGAATAGAGGCTGTCTTACTTATTGTGTATCGTAAGGGCAATGTAAACGCAAAGACCGATCCCCGCTTAATGTTAGGTTCAACCCATATCTCACCTTCCATCAATTCAACCAATCCTTTTGCTATGGAAAGTCCTAATCCCAGTCCCCTGTTATCTGTTGTTGGCGGACCATCTTGCTTTCTGAAGGAATCAAACACACTTTGTTGTTCATCCATACTTATTCCCCTGCCTGTATCTTTAACAAAAAACTGAACGGTTTTGGTATTGTCAAGAGAATAGCCAAATTCGATCACTCCTTTTTCGGTAAACTTCAGGGCATTGTGTAAAAGATTGGACATTACTTGTTTAAGGCGCAGAGAATCTGTCAGAACAACCGGGTCACCCCTTCTTAAAGGTTTATTCATTAATAACGCCACACTATGTTTCTCCTGAATGTGCTTCTCCCTGTTAAATACAAAATATAACTCATCGAACAATTCATTCAGTGAACATTTCTCTTTATGGATCTCAATCTGGCCGGCTTCAAGCATGGCCAAATCGATCAGTCTCTCGATCAAATTCAGCAGGCTCTCGCTGCTGCTGTTTATGTATTGAAGATACATATCCTTCTGATCCTGGGTAAGTTCATCATGAACCAGCAAATTTGAGAATCCGATAATCGAATTCATGGGAGTCCTGATCTCATGAGATATGTGCGTCAGAAAAACCGATTTAATTCTCTCCATCTCTTTTTCCTTTTTCTGCAGCAGGTTTTCCAGCTTTTTTATCCTTTTTTCCAACTCTTCAAACGACTGCTTTTTCTCCATTTTTTTCCCTCCTGTTATAAATTAATCCTCTTGATAATTCAAACCGGTTTGTTTTCAAGCAATAATGATTTTCTCTGACATTCCCATAAAGGGATCAGTTTGCAGCGGAACCGCTTTGCTGCAATTCATAAATTAACCGGGTACTTCGTTTACTTAATCTTTCTCAGTATTATTTTGGCTTTGTCCTTATTCAATGAATTACCGGAAGCTATTTTTGCAAATTGTTCAATGGCTTTATCCGTATTATCTGTTTTTATATAACAGAAACCAATATACCATTCGGCATGTTCAATAAACAGGTTATCGTTATGGTTGATAACCTTACGGAACGAACTGCTGGCTTCTTCATATTCATCAAGTTCCATATTGGATACACCGGTCATCAAATTAGCCTCCATACGTGACTGGTCAAGTTCCAGCACCTCTTCAAATAAAGTGAGGGCCTTTTCATAATTCTCCTTCTGATACGCGGTTAACGCGTTCCGGTACATTTTATCGATTTCACCAAAACCCGATCTTACATTTAACGGTTTATATGTCTCATAATATTTGTTAAATATTTTGTCATCATTAACCCGGTTTCCGGTAAAGTTTTTGGTAAATACAGCAATTGTGATAAGCAGTACAACGGATGCTGCCGCAATACGGGCCAATTTACTGTGAACAAGCTTCCTTGCCATGTTCCTTTCCGGCACAGGCTCGATGGACCGGTGAATGACCTTAAGTTGCGCACGAAGGTCCAGCACTTCTTTTTCCGCAAGCGCTGCATTGATTTCTCGTTGGAGCTTCAGTTCCTTCCTGAGTTCCGGACTTGAATCCAGTTCTTTTTCAAGCGTCTGTAACTCCAAACCATTCAGATCACCATCCAGGTATCTGTCAATGATTTTTGTGTAGTTTTTCTTTTTATCCATAATATGTATGATTTGGTTTTTAAATTTACTTTATGCTTAAGTTTTCTGTGTTGATTATTGATAATACTTAATTTTAACAGTAAAATACAATATCATTTTTCACAAAAGGTTGCTTAAAGAAAATGACTGTTACTAAACATGCTAGCCTTTTTAGGTTTTTTTTGAAAATAAATAATTGAACCAATTACAGGAAAAAGAATTATCCAAAGCAACCATCTTTTTCTATTAGATTTGGTATAATTCTTATATAAATCTACAATTGCCCATACCCAAAGTATCAATGCAAGAGCTAAATAACTAATAAATACTTAATCATTTTTGTTAATTTTAACAACTTATTGGATTAAATACACAAGCTATCGCGATTGCACTAATACAATCTTCCAAAACAGCAGCACAAGCGACAGCACAAACCCAGTCATCTTAACATGATGTAATTGCACATTAAATACATTCCATCCAAGCTTCCATATCAGCGTTTGTCTTAGCACTTTTTATTGTGCTTTTTAAAATTTTTAAGTTTTGGAATAATTTAGTTTTGTTTGCTTTGTTTTTAACCTTCTTCCGGAAATACAGGCGGTTCACTAGGGTCATCCGGCTCACCGGTGGGATCGTCTCCACCACGGATGATGAATAATTCGTTTCCATTTAATTCAAATTCTCTGAACTTCTCGAAAAAATTTGTCTGCCTGGTAAAAATTTCTTTTGTTTTCATTACTTAAAAAATTTTAGTTAAACATTTATTTGATTTTATAAAAAATATTTAGATTTAGTAAACTGACCAAATCCATTCCTTAATCCGGAAAAAGCGCGAATTGTGACACTTTTTTTCGACTTTTTTTCAACAAAAGCGTAATTTATATCTATTCTAAATAATTATTGCTGATAATCTGCTACTTATCGATTTGTTTGTTTAGAGGTAAATTGATTAAATCCACCCATTAATTCCTGAAAACCGCAAAATGTATCATTTTCTTGAAACTTTTTTTAAAAAACTCGAGTTTTAAATGCTTATTACTAATAATCAGTAATCTGCAGTGTTTACTTACTGGGGGGTGTATCAAAACACGAAAAAACACTTAACCGCAAAGTGCGCAAAGAATGCGCTGAGTTCGCAAAGGATTGATATTTAAATAGATAGCATCTTGCGCCCTTTACGTATACTCCGCGTTCTTAGCGGTTAAATATGGTTTTGATACACTCCCGGTAAGTAGTTAATTAAGTATTGAAAAACGGTGTAAAAAAACCTAACTTTGATCTTACAATTTCAGATAGTTACAGGCCATTCCTTAATAGTTAAATCAAATAGGCGCTTAAGTTGTAACTTTTTCCAACATGTTGTCTACTTTTGTATCGATTGTTGCAAGTTACAAGTTCCATGTTACAGGTTTCAGCTGTTTTTTCCTTGTAACCTGCAACTCGCAACTTGGGACTCTTTATTAGATTCCACCAATGATGTTTTATCCGCTTGGTTACCGGATTGATTTGAAAATAACATAGATCCTTGGCATCCATATTAACCATAGAAAGACATAAAAAGGATATATTTCCCTTGGTAATATTCGTTTGGATATTATTATGTATGGTATACCCTACCAACGCCCGTGAATTCTTCTCATCCGGTCAACAGGATGCAGACAGCCTGTACCGGTTGGCTGATTCGTTGCTGGACAAAAGGGAATATGAAGCATCGGATGAATTCTTCAAACAGGCGCAGGAAATTTACGCAATGGAGAAAAACAGGCGTTATTTTATTTCCTGCCTGATCAAAAGAGCCCGGGTTACGTATAACCTTGGCTACATTCAGGAAGCTTTGGAAATCCTGAACCAGATTGAGGAAGCATTTAACAGATATAACATCAGCTGTTATGATACCTTATACTCCAATTTTTTAAACCGGAAAGGGTATTTTTTACTAATAAAAAATGAACTTGACCGTGCCAGGGAATGTTATCTCGAATCGGTCCGGATCCGTGAAAAGCTTGAGATTATAGATTATCCGCTTTCTTATGCTTACAACAACTTGGGGTATATTTATAAAGAAACCGGTGATATTACACAGGCAGAAAAATATTTAAAAAAAACCCTTGAAATCAGGGAAAGGATACTGAATCCCGGTGATCTCAGATTAGCCTCTCCCTTATCTAATCTTGGAGCCGTACTGACAACACTTGCCAGGTATGACGAAGCGGAACAGTTTTTGGAGTATGCAAAAAATATATATATCCGGGAGTATGGCGAAAATCACTATGCAGGACGTGTTTATAACAATCTGGGAATCATTTATAACAGAAGGGGAGATTATTTAAAAGCTCTGAGTTATTATGAAAGAGCAATCCAACTGTCAATTGAAATTCCCGATATATACAAAAAGGTTATAATAAACGCTTACAATAACCTGGGATCGACTTATCAAAAAATGAAAGATTATGAGAAGGCTCTTGATTGGTATGTAAAAAGCATGGAATTCAGTTCAATATATGTTCCTGGCAATCTGGCACAAAGCTATATTCACATAGGAAATACATACATGTACCTTGGAAATTATGAACAGGCTGAAAAATATTTTCAACAGGCCATTCATGAGACAGCTCAAATGGATGGTGACACCCACTCTATCTTAGCTTCTGTTTATCTCAATTTTGGATGGTTTCATATTGACCGGATGGAATATGAAAAGGGACTTGACCTGTACAGGAAAGCCCTGACTTTGTATATTAAACTATACGGGCCAAAACATCCCAAAACATCACGTTGTTTATACAATATTGCATTATCGTATAAATTACAGCACAACTTTAATTCAGCGATTTATTATATTCAAAAGTCCATTATCGCGGTTGTCGATGATTTTAATGATGAAGATATTTTTTCAAATCCGTCATTGAACAATGTCTATTCTTATCTCAGGCTGTTAAGCAGCTTGAATAGCAAGGCTGATATTCTGCTGGAAATGTCCGGTATAGAGGATCATAACCTTGATACCCTTAAACTGGGATTCTCCACGCTGGAATCGGCGATACGTGTTATTGAAAAATTAAGGCTGGAATTCGAAACGGAAGAGAGTAAATTGTTCCTGGCTCAGAATGAAAGAGATACGTACAATAAAATTATCCAAACAGCGCTTCGTCTGTATAAATCCACTCAAAATGAGGAATTCAAAGAAAAGGCGTATGAATTTACCGAAAAGAGTAAATCGGCCATTTTGCTGTCTGCTCTAAGAGGTGTTGAGGCGAGGCGATTCGGAGGGATTCCGGAGAACCTGCTCAGGGAAGAAATTGAAATTAAAAAGGACCTTAGCATTTTCAAAGAGAATTTATTTGAAGAAAAAAAACTGGAAAATCCGGATTCTGCCAAAGTTAAATTGTATGAGAATTATGTCTTTACATTAACAAGCAGATACGATTCAATTTTAAGAACCTTCGAACGGGATTATCCTGATTACTTTGCCCTTAAATTTAACACGGCAGTAGTCAGCCCGAAAGAACTATCCCACCACCTGAAGAAAAAAGACGCACTTTTGGAATTCAGCATTTCCGATTCCTCCCTGGTGACCTTTCTTATCACCAGGGACAGATTTCTTGTACACCATACGACAATCGATAGTTTGTTCTGGTTCGACCTGCGTTTCATCCGTACAAATATTTCAACCTGTAATTTCGAAAACGGCGTAAAACTGGACTACACCCGCTTTATCCACGCATCACATAATTTATATCAACTTTTATTAACGCCTTTCGAGGAATACCTGAACAATAAAAACCTGATCATTGTACCGGATGAGATACTGGCTTATATCCCTTTTGAAATCCTGCTAACTCATTTACCGGTTTATAAAGGTTCAGAATATCACGATCTGCCCTACCTCGTTAAGGATAACCCGGTTTCTTATTCTTATTCTGCCACGTTGTTATTAGATAATTCCCGGGTAAAAAAATCCTTATCCAACAAAGTTTTGGCATTCGCACCAAGATATGAAGAGCCACCGGAGATGTCTGAAAACCTTTTTTTAACCCGTCAGGAGTACAGAAATAAGCTTTATCCCTTGCCTTACGTTGAGGATGAAATAAAATCAATTAAAAAACTGACCAAAGGAAAAGTACTAATGGGCGAAAATGCCACAGAATCCAATTTTAAAGCGCTTTCATCAGAATATGATATCCTTCACCTGGCCATGCACACACTCATTGACGATGAAAATCCATTGTATTCCAAACTCGCTTTCACTTATATACCCGGTGATACTCTGGAAGACGGATTTTTAAACGCTATTGAAATTTATAACCTTTCGTTAAAAGCCCGGCTTACGGTATTAAGTTCCTGCAGCAGTGGTTTTGGGAAATTTCAAAAAGGAGAAGGAGTAATGAGTCTTGCCCGCAGCTTCATGTATGCCGGGTGTCCAGGTGTTGTTATGACACTGTGGGAGGTTGAAGACAATTCAGGAGCTGAAATAATGAGTAAATTCTACTATTATCTGAAAAAAGGGTATTCAAAAGACAAAGCGCT
>DAOVQI010000088.1 GCA_030628785.1 Bacteroidota bacterium | reverse complement strand
TATTTAAAAAACAAAGTTATAACGACTAATATTTTAATATTGCTAATTTGTTATACGTTATTTGTTAAAAGTTATTCGAATAAAAATAACGTATAACGTATAACATTTAACGTATAACGTATAACATTTAACGTATAACGTATAACATTTAACATATAACTATTTATTTTTCTTTGTGCCAGAGGGATGCCTATGGCACAGCCTTGTGCTGTGTTAGTTATTATGTAGAACTTACAACTTAGTATTTGTACTTATCCTTCCACAATTTCTGCAATCTCTGCCGTATTTCCTCTTCCCTGGGATTTTTCTGGGGATCGTAGAATATCTTGTTTTTTAATTCATCAGGCAGGAAATCATCTTTAACGAAATTCCCGTTAAAATCGTGGGCATATTTATAATCTTTCCCATAATCCAGATCTTTCATTAATTTGGTTGGGGCATTCCGGATATGCAAAGGGACTGAAAGATCTCCGGTTTCATTAACAGTTCCTTGGGCTTTATTGATAGCCTGGTAAGCCGCATTGCTTTTGGGAGAAGTTGCAAGGTATATGGCAGCTTCAGAAAGGATGATCCTGGATTCAGGCCATCCGATCACGTTTACTGCATCAAAACATGCCTGGGTAAGAAGAAGTGCATTTGGATTAGCTAATCCTATATCTTCAGCAGCCAGAATAACCATCCTCCGGGCGATGAACTTTACATCTTCACCACCTTCAACCATCCTGGCCAGCCAATAAACCGCAGCATTGGGATCACTTCCACGGATCGACTTAATAAAGGCTGAAATGATATCATAGTGTTGTTCTCCCTGTTTATCATAAAGTGCAATATTCTCCTGAACTTTTTCTATAACCTTTTCATCGGTTAAAACAATAGCCGTTTTTTTATGCTTTTGGGTGCCGGCTTCTTGTAATACATTTGCTATATCGAGTTTTTTTTCAGCCAATTCAGCATTCACGACTAGTTCAAGAACATTGTACAGCTTCCGGGCATCACCGCCCGAATACCTCAAAATGGCTTCATTTTCCTTGACCCGAATATTTAAAGCTTTCAGGTACGTGTCTTTTTGAAGCGCCCTGTTAAGCAGCTCGATCAAATCCTCTTTATCAAGTGGTTTGAGAATATAGATCTGACACCTTGACAATAGGGGAGAGATCACTTCGAAAGAAGGATTTTCAGTAGTTGCACCTATCAGTGTTAAAATCCCCTGTTCAACAGATCCAAGTAAAGAATCTTGTTGTGACTTATTAAACCGGTGAATCTCATCGATAAACAGTATGGGATTGGGTTTATTAAAAAACTGTTGTTTTTTTGATTTTTCAATGGTTTCCCTTACATCCTTAACACCGGAGTGGACCGCACTTAAAGGGTAAAACGACCTGTTTTGCTGATTTGCTATAATTCTTGCCAGGGTTGTCTTGCCAACCCCCGGTGGCCCCCACATGATAAAGGAAGGAACATTGCCTGATTCGATAATTTTTCGCAAAATGGCATTTTCCCCTACAAGATGTTCCTGCCCAATAAATTCATCAAGTATTTTTGGTCGCATCCGGTCTGCCAGGGGCTGGTTAGGTGACATACAATTGTGAATTAATAACTTTTATACAACTAAATAGAGCCTGTCTATAAACTCTATATTTCGTTTATAAATAAATAACAACTCTCAAAAAACAAATAATTTACCCCGTTAAATAATGCTCCGCATTAAATCTCCGATTTATTTCACGGGGCAGGTAATACCCAATGTTTGAAAAAACAAAACCCAAACAGCATATATAAAAGAATTTGTTTGATTTTTTAGTCATTGGAATTTGAGATTTATTTATTCACATAATAATTAATTTTTAAAGGTGTTCATGAGCTCTCCGCCAGGCGGATCGGTTGTCATTTGATACTTGTTATTTGCCTGCCCCGTAAGGAAGGATGACTGTACGGGGGTGCTTATGTAATCTTTGTTTGACTTTATGGACAAGCACTAATTATTATCTGTCAATAATATTCATAAAAGATGTATTTTGAAAGGAATAATGGAATACTGCCCGCCCGTACCGAACGGTACGTTCGGGCGGGGAATACTGGAAAAACTAACAAACAACCATCTTACAAAGATAAGGTTAATTTATAAATTAGTTTGGTAAAAACCCTAATTGGCAGAAACCCTAAGGGTTTTGAAAACCCTTAGGGTTTCTGATTTTACAAAAAATATAAATCTTATTAAAGCTTAAAAAAGAAACCATTAACCAATAATTTAAGTATAAATGATTATATTAGAAATTCATTTAAGAAAATTAAAAGCAACCAAATCACGATAAATTTCGTCCTTTTAATATAAAAATCTTATTTTAGTAAAATAAAAAATTAAAAATTTTTAATATGGAAAAGAAAAAAATCAGGAAAGCATTTTTTGCATTTCTTTTAAGTTTTAGCGTGATCACCTCGTATGCTCAGATTGGCAATATTGATTTTCTAGAAGGTGGGATTGCGGATGGCGCAAAATTGTTTGAAGCCTATCTTTCCCCATGGGCAAACGCATTTGGCGCCAGTTTGAATGGTGGCTGGTACAATACGGCTAAGCCACATAAATTGGGTGGATTTGATGTTACCTTTTCGGTAAGTACAACGATTGTACCTGCTTCTGCAAAATCCTTTGATCTGAGTGAAATCAGTTTTCAGAATTTATCAATATCCGGAACAGATACAGAAGCGCCAACCATTGCAGGAGAAAATAAGGATGGTCCAACTCTTGAGTATGTTGAAGACTTTATGGGTAATCCCATTACAATTGCTTCTTTTAAAACTCCTCCCGGTTCGAACTGGGGTGCCATTCCATTGCCTATGCTTCAGGCAGGACTTGGACTTCCCTTAGGAACAGATGTTACAGTCAGGTTTATCCCGAAAATAAAAATTCCTGTAATCGATACTAAAGTTAGTATGTGGGGTGTTGGTGTAAAACACAGCATTCTTCAATATTTCCCCGGAGAAAAACTGATGCCGATCGATTTAACACTTCAGGGTGGTTACACCAAACTCAAGGTTTCTGTGCCAATAGAGTTACAACCAAGTGATTATAGCAATTTTACCACCTATACAGCGGCCGACTTCGAAGACCAAGAAGTAAATATGGAAGTAACAGCTTATAGTATAAACCTTTTGATTTCAAAAAAGCTTCCGGTTGTAACCTTCTACGGAGGAGTAGGTTACAGCAAAACACAAACGGTAATCGATATCGTTGGAAATTATGCGATTCCGACCTTTGATCCTCTTATCTCTACAACCGAACCGGTTTATGTCGATTCTTCGGTTGACCAGGTACCTACTATAGATATTAAGAATCATAGTGGTTTGCGTTTAAACGCAGGTATCCGGCTTACGCTTGGTGTGCTAACCATTCATGGTGATTATACCAAAGCAAATTACTCTGTTTATACCGTTGGATTAGGAATAAGTTTCAGATAAAAAAGATAACCTATACAATGATAACCCCGGCCATCAAGGCTGGGGTTTAGTTTTAATATTATCAACAACACCTCCAGGTCAGGGAGACTCTGGAGGGTTGTTTGAGGAGAAGACCTGCCAGGGTCCGAAGGACCTGGCAGAGTCTGAAGGTAGATTATACTATAACAGCTCTTCCATTCTAATGGTGCTTCCGTACTACGGATTTGAGTAAAACCTCAAAACCCACTCAGCTTCATAGTCACAGTAGGCACTAAAAGGATAAGCCCTATAATCATTAACATAATAATAAAAGGAGTAACCCACCTTACCCACTTATCGTATGGGATTTTCGCAACACCCAAGATACCAATTAAAACACCCGAGGTGGGTGTGATCATATTGGTAAATCCGTCACCGAATTGAAAGGCCATAACAGTAGCTTGTCTTGAGATTCCGATAAGATCAGAAAAAGGAGCCATTATAGGCATTGTCAGGGCAGCTTTTGCCGACCCTGAAGGAATAACAATATTTATGATGGTCTGGATCAGGTACATAATGCTTACCGATGCTATTTTCCCGAAATCTTTCATCGACTGTGATAATCCATACAATATGGTATCAATTATTTTTCCATCCTCAAGTACCGAAATGATCCCTCCCGCCAAACCTACAATTAATGCAGCAGAAAGAATATCTTTCACACCTTCCATGAAGAGTTGAGTAATCTTGTTCGGTGAATTATTCATTGCAATACCGGCAAAAATACCCATGGCAAAAAACAGGGTGGCGATCTCCATGATATACCAGCCATACCCCATTACCCCTGTAATAAGAAACAAAATGGTAAATCCAAGAAGAGTTAAAACAAAAAAGTGAGCCGATTTTCTCAAACTTAACCATCCGGATATTGCAAACATACCTGTAGCAATAGGAATAACAGGCATTATGGCTGAAGAACCTGCTCCCGATCCAGGATCCCCAATTTTCATTTCTGTCATAGGATAAATAACTGAAAAAATAATCAATCCTGCCAGGATAAAACCATAGGTTACCCAGGCAGCAACCGGGGTATGATATTCTATCGATTCAATATTTGCATTCCCTTTTTTCCGCCAGTATTTGTCATCCTCAAATACAAGTGATGATTCCGGATTTTTCTTTACTTTTTTAGCGTAGCGCAAAATAAACCCGATGCCCGCGACATTAATAACCAGCCAGCAAAACATCCGGTATTCAATACCTGAAAACAATGGCAAATCTGCCAGGCCTTGTGCAATTCCAATGGTGAAGGGATTTAAAACCGCACCGGCAAATCCAAGAGCCGCAGCTACAAAACACATAGAAACCCCAACAATAGAATCGTATCCCATTGTTATAGCCAGGGGTACCATTATAATTACAAAGGCAATGGTCTCTTCACTCATCCCGAAAACAGCCCCAAACACACTAAACAAAAGCATTATCAGACAAATTATAATGTTATTAATCCCGAAAAAACGGAAAATCTGATTGGATTCCAGCCTTTTTGTAAACTTCAGGAAAGATATTATACCCACATCAATTGCCTTGCTGCTGTTCATAATCCAGAAGGCGCCGCCAATCATCAGGATGAAAACGATAATGCCTGACTGCCTGACAAACCCTTTAAAAATGGCTGAAAAAATCTGCCATGTCTGAGGTTGGCTATCTACCCTCTGGAAAACCATTTCAGTCTTCTCAAAACCATCTGATTCAATCAGTTTTTCAACATATTCTCCACCGGGTATAATCCATGTTAGTACAGCCGATATAACAATTATGTAAAACACAATCACATATGTGTGAGGGATTTTTTTCTTGAGCATAATGTGGATTTTTTTTATTCGGCTAAATCAAAAGTAATATTTTTTACAAACCCGCCATTAAGTGAACGGGAAGATTGCGGTTTGATTTGTAAACATTTATATAATTTTCTAATGATGTCGGATGTTATATTCAATAATAAGTAGGAACTTGGGTTAATTCTAAACATTTGTATAATTTTGAAACGAATTTCAGATCTGTTATTTGAGGTTAAACAATAATGGATAAGGATTTATTAAATAAGGAAATACATAACAGGTACCGTGGGTTGCTTCGTGTAAGCGAACCATTGGCTCAAAAGGACGAAATGAGAAGCATCAGGGAAGCCTTTCATTACGCCATGGATGCTTGTGACGGGAAAAAAACTTCTTCCGGGGAGCCCTGTATTTTCCATGCTCTTGCAATAGCCCGTATTGTTGCAGAAGAAATCGGACTCGGCTCTACATCAATAATAAGTGCATTGTTGTATAATATTGTCGAAGTAGCAAATTCAACCAGAGAAGAACTTGAAAAAAGATTTGGAGTCCAGGTCCTTTTAATCCTCGAAGGGCTTTCAAAAATTTCGGAACTCGATACGGATAAAACTTTCTATCAGGCTGAAAATTTTAGAAAACTGTTGCTCAATTTAGCGAGTGATGTAAGAGTCATTCTGATAAAGTTAGCTGAGCGACTTAACGATCTGAGAAATCTGGATAAACTTAAGCGCAAAGAGCAACTCCAGATTGCCTCAGAAACTTATTACCTGTATGCTCCGCTTGCACACCGGCTTGGACTTTACAACATAAAGACCGATCTGGAAGATCTCTCCATGAAATATATCGAGAAAGACACCTATAATACAATATCAAATAAACTAAAGGAATCCACATCAACCAGAAATAAATTAATTCGTGAATTTTCCCTTCCACTCAAAGAAAAATTAAATAAACAAGGATTTGATATCGAAATAAAGGGAAGAACAAAATCCATCCATTCCATATGGATGAAAATGAAAAAACAAAATGTCGAATTTGAGGAAGTTTATGACATATTTGCTATCCGTATAGTTATTGCAAGTAAACCTGAACGCGAAAAAGCCGATTGCTGGCAGGTTTATTCCCTGGTCACTGATCTGTATCAGCCTAATCCTCAGCGTTTACGTGACTGGATAGCTATCCCTAAATCAAATGGCTATGAATCATTACATACAACCGTTGTTGGACCTGGAGGCAGGTGGGTGGAGGTTCAGATACGTACCAGCAGAATGAACGAAATTGCTGAAAAAGGGTATGCTGCACACTGGAAATACAAAGAACAGGGATGGAGTAAAGGCCTCGACGATTGGCTTTCAAAGATGAGTGAAATACTTAAAACACAGGAAACTGAACAAATTGATTTTATCGACCATGTAAAACTGAATTTATACTCTGATGAGATATTTGTATTCACTCCAAAAGGTGATCTTAAACAATTACCGGCAGGATCAACTGTTCTTGATTTTGCTTTCGATATACATAGCGATATCGGTTCTGCATGTATAAGCGGAAAAGTAAATAATAAAAATGTTCCCATCCGTCATATTCTACAAAATGGTGACCAGGTTGAGATTATCACTGCTAAAAGCCAAAAACCTAAGACTGACTGGTTGAATTTTGTTGTTACATCAAAAGCCAAAACAAAAATTAAACAAGCCTTAAACGAGGAAAAATTTAAGGCAGCCGAAGCAGGAAAAGAAATTTTAAAGCGAAGATTCAGAAACTGGAAAATTCAGTTTAGTGATGATAACATTAAAAAACTTTTAACATTCTATAAATTAAAAACCTCTCAGGATCTTTATTCCCTCATTGCAAACGAAAAAATTGATTTACCGGCTCTGAAAGAGGTGCTGAGTCAACGTGACGATAAAAGGGATGTAAAGCCCGTTTCAACAGAGAAAAAAAACGGCATACAAACTACAATTCCAAAATACGACGATTATCTTGTTATTGAAAATAAGGTTAAAAACCTCGATTATAAATTGGCAAAATGCTGCAATCCGATTTTTGGTGATGAAATATTTGGATTTGTAACCATAAGTGATGGTATAAAAATACACAGGGTGAATTGTCCGAATGCTCCTCAGTTATTATCAAAATATGGGTACCGTGTTATCAACACCAAATGGATACCCGCCCAGGGAACAAAATCATTTGAAACCACGATTAAGGTCTCGGGAATCGATGATATAGGTATGGTGAGTCGTCTGTCTGACGTAATATCCAGGGAAATGAGAGTTAATATCCGTAACATCTCAGTTAACTCTAACGAAGGGTTATTCGAAGGAACAATAAAAGTTTTCGTTATGGATACGGCCCATCTTGATGTTTTATTACATAAAATAATGCGCGTGAAAGGAGTATTAAAGGCAAGCAGGTATGACGAACCCGGTGCTAAATAATATATAGATGAAACCAATCATAACAACATTTGTTTTAATATATAAAAAAATAAAATCGATTTAAATTGTTATTTTTGTATGAGGATGCCTACAGTACTAAATTTAAAAGGATATCGCTTTTTCTTTTTCAGCAATGAAGGAAACGAACCTATACACATTCACGTAGAGAAAGCAGACAGCTATGCAAAGTTTTGGTTGGATCCGTTGGGCATAGCTGTTGATTACGGATTTAACAGTAAAGAATTAAGAAAGATAAGTGATATGATTAAAGAGCATGAAGAACTGATAATAACCACTTGGAATGAATACTTTAGCCGATAAATCGATCACTGTCCTTGCCAGTAAGGTCTGGTTTACAAAGGATATGTTGTATGTTCTATTACGTGATGGCAGGGAACTGGGAGTTCCTTTGCTTTGGTTCCCAAGACTTAGGAAGGGCAGCCAGGAGCAGCTAAACAATTGGCGATTAATTGGTAACGGTATTGGGATCCACTGGGAAGATCTGGATGAAGACCTTTCAGTATCTGCCCTGTTCTAAGAATACTAATACGCAATATTCGGATATTTTCATAAAATGAGAAAAATTATTTTTTTGTTTATTGTTTTTACTTTAGATAGCCTTGTTGGGGCATCACAGGGAATCTATTATCACCCATCTTCATTTTTCGTTCCGGCTCCTGGCCCTGAAAGCTATTTCTCCAGGTATCAGAAAAAAGACCAAAATCAAAATAACCAGCTTCAAATACATTTTGATATTGGAACCTCTTTTTCCAATATTGGCGGATTTGGCTCCATGTTTACAAATTACATTTCACCACAGATCAGTTATCCTTTATCTGAAAAATTGAACCTTCAGGTAGGCGGGGTTTTTTCAACAAATCTTCTGACAGGACAAGGAACAATACTTCCTTCTTTTACAGGAAACCTGAAAAACAATACTTTTTCACAGTATTTACTCTATGCAAAAGGAATGTACCAACTAAATGATAAAATACAAATCATAAGTTCCGTTGTAAAAAGCATAGATAACACACCTGATCTTTTCAGAATGAATTCCAATTTGCTAAACCTGAATTATGAGAGTTATTCCCTGGGTTTTGATTATAAGCTTTCCAACTCTGTCAGGTTTGGTGCAAATCTTAACATAATCAATGATAAGAATCCTTATTATTTACGTCCTTTCGGAAACAAAATAAACGGTTTGTCCCCTTTCTATAACCCCTACTATCGACATTGGTAAATCTTGACAACATTCGTCTCGTTTTTATCGCGTTTGCTCCTGTTCTGATCATTGCGTTTTACGTGTATTTCCGTGATAAATACGAAAAAGAGCCGGTCGGCATTCTTTTCAAATCTTTATTGATCGGCGCTTTAATTACAATACCGGTCGTATTGCTGGAAGAATTTTTTAAACTGTTCGAGGATTATTTTTCCGGTCTTTTTAAAATTTCATATACTGCTTTTATTCTTGCAGCACTGGTTGAAGAACTATGCAAATATCTTGCTTTTTATCTGCTTATCTGGTGGAATCGAAATTTTAATGAAAAATTTGACGGGATTACATATGCTGTTTTTATTTCCCTTGGATTTGCATCGGTTGAAAATGTTTTATACGTCTTCGAATATGGATATTCAGTTGGCTTATTAAGGGCATTCACCGCTGTTCCGGCCCATGCCCTGTTTGGAATTGTAATGGGATATCATTTTGGCCTGGCCAAATTCTTTCCTGATGAACGAAACAGCCAGCTTTTAAAAGCTTTGCTAGTACCTATTTTATTACATGGCATATACAATTTTTGTCTGATGGCTAATATGGGGATTTTCATGGTTCTTTTTATTCCTTTTATTATCTATTTATGGATAACCGGATTCAGACGGATGAAGGATCTTTCAAGCCGTTCCATTTTTCGGGATGATATTCATTAAAGAATACGAGTTACATGTTGCTGGTTGCTGGTTACTTGTGTGACCAAATGTTTAATATACTAACAAAATTCTCCTCCTTGGAAAGGAGGAGTACCCGACCGAAGGGAGGGGGAGGTGGTTGATTGTTATAGTTAAACAACCACCCCGTCCCTCGCTTGCCCTGTTAAATTATGAAATAAAGCGGAGCTTATTTAAC
>DAOVQI010000118.1 GCA_030628785.1 Bacteroidota bacterium | reverse complement strand
TTTGATAATGGGAAAAATATTCTCAGTTGTTACACCTATCTTACCAGTTTGCATTTTTGAATTCTTTAGGATTAAACATTTCTTTCTTATATATCCTCGCACTTTTCAAAGTATATGCCATTTTCGGAAAACTGACAAATAGTCATTCAAATTTAGCAGTTTCATTTGAATAGTATTAACCTTTTTAATTCCCCCTGTGAAATAAATCGAAGATTTATTGCAAAGCAATATTTCACAGGGTAAATTTGCGAAGCTATGTTCTATCGTTAGAAAGAAAAATAATCAGGGTATATGAAGTAAACGATGGCCGTAATAATAACAACTAATAAAACAAAATAGATTAAAAGCTTTATAGAAATCCTGCTGACTTTACGTTTCTGTTCAAGATTTTTCTCACTGATCATGCCTTTAATTTTATTAGTCATTCTCAACACCGCATTTTCATTCTTTTGAATTAAGCCTGATGCGCCCGAAGTAATAAGTGTGTTTTCCAATTCTTCACTGACTTTAAATGACAGTATAAAAACCTCACTGAAAGGAATAATCTTTTTGATTTTTTGTAATGCTTCAATTACTTCCGGTTTATCGCCGGTTTGGTTATGATCCGGATTGAATGATAAAAATACAATTTGCAGATTGGTTTTCAGAACAGGATTTGATTCTAAATGCCTGATAAATGAACTGACTGAGGTAAAGGTATTAACTTTGTATTTTAAAGGATTCTCAAACCTTTCAGTAATTTCATTAAAATAGGCTTTTTGATCATCTATTAAATAGACTTGAGTGAGGTTTTTCAATTTTTTCAACATTTTCGACTAAAATTTAAAATTTTTGTTTCTGGTTTCTAACATCGATATCCATTATCAATTCCCACTTTCCGTTAAAAAAACGGAAGCCATCGTATGATGAATCAGGACCATAATAATGGAATTGTCCTTTGTATATGGGATCAGGAGGAGAGAGATGATCAAAGATGATCATATCCCGGCCTTCATCGTATTTCAAACTCATTGATACCATCGGAGAAAATTCAAAAATCACCCTGCTCAATACTTCTTTTTCATGAAAAAAAATTGGATAACCCATTAAAAGATCGCCATTCTCAGAAAAATGGATAACATCAATAAGCTTTTTCCTTGAAAACAGATCGTTAAAATCGACCCCCAATAAAACATAATACATCTTCCCGTCCACCTGCTTGGCAATGACCTGGTAATATAAGGCTCCAAACCAATTCAAATCAGACAAGCCAAGGGTTTCCGGATGATCCAGTTCATCCGATTTATCAGTTAAACGATACCACCGGTATTGCTTCTCCTTCTTTGAGTAATATTGCACAAAACCGAAGTATTCATGCGTGCCATCACTATATGACAAATTCCATGTATATATCTTTACCTTTTTGTCGGAAGATAATAATTTACCCAGGTTGGAAAGAGTTTTGAAGGGATGGTTAAATGAATTCTTTTCCTCGAATATCTTTTCAAAGGTTTCAATTACTTTTTGATTTATGTTTCGTTTCTCGTTATCGTCTGTACTAAGTTTAATTGTGTCAAAATAGGATTTCAGGGCACTTTCCAACTCCTTAATATTTTCCGAACCTGTTCCAGTACAAAGTAGAGTCGAAACAATCAATATTGTAACAACAAGCTGTATATGTTTATTTAACATAGCAGGAACTGTTATTTTGTCGAATCCTCAAGCACTTCCAAAAGTATTTCGGAAGCTTTAATGATCTCCGGCTCTCTAATAATTAAAGGCGGGGCAATCCGGAAAGAACGGTTATTGAAAAGAAATCCATCCAGCACAACTCCTTTTTCCATTGCAAGGGACATAACCTTTTCAAGTTGTTCAGGACTTCCCAACTCAACTGCCAGCAACAATCCCTTCCCCCTGATTTCTTTAATTTCCCCATGATTCAGGTGCTCTCTGAATAATTCACCTTTACTCTCAATATCCTTAATGATTTCCTCATCAAGGATTATTTTCAGGGAAGCAAACGCCGATGCACATGAGACCGGATGCCCTCCGAAGGTGGTTATGTGTCCAAACCCTGGATTGGTTTTAAAAGACGACATGATTTCAGGGGAAGCAACAAGAGCTCCCAAAGGCAAACCACCACCCAAACCTTTTGCCAACACAAGGATATCGGGTAAAGCCTTATAATCTTCGAAAGCAAAAAGAGAACCGGTACGGCCAAAACCAGTCTGAACCTCATCCAGAACAAGTAAAGTGCCTGTTTCAGTACACCTTTCCCTGAGTAAATGCAGGAAGTCATTTCGAGGTAAAATAATACCCGCCTCAGCCTGTATGGGCTCTGCAACAACACAGGCCGTCTTTTCCGATATAATATTCAAATGATCAGGATTGTTAAACTCAACGAATCTTATATCGGGCAACAATGGCCTGAAAGCATTCTTGAAATGTTCGTCTCCAAGTATACTCAACGCACCATGTGTGCTCCCGTGATATGCATTTTTAAAAGCTATTATTTCACTTCTTCTGGTATATCTCTTGGATAATTTCATGGCTCCTTCAATCGCTTCACTCCCTGAGTTTACAAAATAAGTTACAGAAAGCAAGGAGGGTAAATTGTCTGCAAGAAGCTTGGCTAACTTCACCTGTGGTTCCTGAATAAGCTCTCCATAAACATGGAGGTGCATGTATTTGTCAAGCTGGTCTTTTACCGCCTGAATGACCTTAGGATGATTGTGTCCTAAATTATTAACACAAACCCCGGATACAAGATCGATATATGCTCTGCCGTCCGGATCAAACATATATATACCTTCAGCTTTCTCTATCTCAAGAAGCATGGGAGAATCCGAAGTTTGTCCGATATACTGAAGGAACAGATGCTGGAGTGAGCTCACTTCGTTCGGTTGTTATTTGTACCGATACCCGATAGCTATCGGGTATCGGTATTGTTAATTGGAATTTCCCGTTTATCCGGGTTAGGTTATTTTATCATCAAATTTATATCCCGGAGCAATTGGTCTTTGAATGATTTTCCGATAGGTATATTCTTTGTGACATTCTGACTTTTAATCTCAACAAAATTATCCTGAATAACTGAAATTTTGTTTACATTAACAATAAATGATCGGTGAATCCTGGTAAATTTATTTGCAGGAAGCTTTTTCTCTATGGCTTTCATTGTAAAATGAATTGTCATCCTGTCATTAATGGTATTAAGGATAACATAATTTTCCAATGCCTCAACCCATAAGATATTATCAAACTTGATCCTCACAAGAGAAGAACCTTTCTTTATGAAAATCTCTCCTTTATCATCTGCATCTTGTTTTGTTTGATCCTGCCTTTTAAGCGCCTTTGTAACTGCTTTATAAAACCTCGAATAAGCAATTGGTTTTAACAAATAATCGGTTACATCATAATCAAAAGCCTCGATCGCATATTTTTCCTTTGATGAAATGATAATCACCTGTAACGGAACCTTCATACTGTTTAAAAAATCGATACCATTCATTTCCGGCATTTCAATATCAAGAAATATCAGCTGAATATTCACATCTTTCGAAATGGTATTAATTGCATCAATTGCATTTTTAAAGGATCCGACTAATTTTAGCTCATCCGTCTTATTGATAAATTCCTCAATTACCCTGCGGGACAATTTATCATCATCTATTATAATGCAATTCATCTAAGGATAGTTATGCTGGTTTGACGTTTACATCAGGAAAAGTGCCGTTCGTCAATAAAATAATTGAACTTATCAAATATAAGAAAATAACTGATAAAGATGAAGAGGTGGAATAACTATTCAGTTTTTAAGAGAAATTCTTTTTCCAAATACGAAGACATCTTTATTGATTTTCTTAACCAGTCCAGTTTTACACTTTTCTTTTCTTCATCAGATAATTGCCAATGAATATTTGATTTCTTTAAAGCATTTACAAGGTGATAAAGAACGATAGCAACGGAAACAGAAATATTATAACTTTCTGTAAAGCCGAACATGGGTATTTTCAAGAATTCATCAGCATTGTTAATAGCAGTATCAGTCAAACCGTTTAATTCTGTGCCAAACAGGAGTGCTGTTTTCCTTTTTTCAAGATCAAATTCATCGAGCGTAACTTCATTAACATGTGGGGTTGTTGCTACAATTCTATAACCAGCTTTTTGTAGTTTTTTAAATGCCGGCAGCGTATTGTTATCTTTTTTGTTGTATTTAACAAGATTCAACCATTTTGATGAACCCAGGGCTATATCGGGATTAACGGTGTATTTATTTCGGTTTTCAATGATATGTACATCCTGAATTCCAAAACAATCACATGTTCTGAGTACGGCACTGGCATTATGTGGTTGGTATAAATCCTCAAGGACAACCGTGATATAACGGGTACGGTCTGATAATACCTGGTTAAAAAGCTGAATTCGGTTTTTGGTAACAAAACCGGAGAGGAATTTGATTAAAACATCTTCCATGCGTGTGGGTTAAAAAAAGGATTAGAAAAAAAAAGGGAGTACATCAGTACTCCCTTTTTACCCGTTTTTCTTTTTTTATTGAACAGTGTCTGCCAAGTCGCTACCTGCTTTGAATTTTACCACTTTCTTAGCCTTAATGGTAATTGGCTGTCCGGTTTGTGGATTTCTTCCGGTCCTTGCATTTCTTTTAGCAACAGAGAAGGATCCGAATCCTACCAAAGCAACACGGTCTCCTTTTTTCAGAGCACCGGTAGTAGTGTCAACAAAGGCATCAAGAGCTCTCTTAGCGTCAGCTTTTGATAATTTAGCCTGGTCAGCAATTGAATCAATTAATTGTGCTTTGTTCATAATACTAATTTTTTAAGGTTAAAATTTATAAAAAAAAAGCGCCATTGCTCTACAAATATAGAGTATTTCTTATGTTTAGCAAATCCAGTTTGAAAAAAATATAATAAAATTTACTATTTTGCTTGATTCCACAAGGGATTCAGACGCTTGGCTATATGTATAATACTATTAATCAACATCTTAATATTTTAAAAAAAATTGATTTTTTTTTTAACAAATTTTTGATTTTTGTTAAAAACCCTGACTGTATGGGAAAAATGTTCTATTTTTGTGGCGGAGAAATGGCAGAGTGGTCGAATGCGGCGGTCTTGAAAACCGTTGTCCGCTTACCGGTGGACCGGGGGTTCGAATCCCTCTTTCTCCGCAAAGCTCAAACAAATCCCGATGAAATCGGGATTTTTATTTTGGGACAAATGACCGTTGAAAGCTTGCTTTCAAAAGGGAATGAAGTACAAAAATAAAATACCCGTTAGGGTTGTTTGAGCTTTGTTGGGTTCCCACACTGGGATCACCGAAGGTACTCCCTCTTCACGTCAGGGTTATTTTGGGACAAATGACCGTTGAAAGCTTGCTTTCAAAAGGGAATGAAGTACCAAAATAAAAACAATCCAAAGGATTGGTTTGAGCTTTGTTAGGTCCATCCACATGGGATCACCGAAGGTACTCCCGCTTCACGTCAGGGTTATTTTGGGACAAATGACCGTTGAAAACCTGTTTTTAAAAATGATATTATATAACACAAAAAGTTAGAGAAAAGGAAGATTATAATATATTTGTATGAACTGTAAATATTTTTCTTCCATGTACGTTAAGAAAGGAAACGGACCTGTACTACATTGTGAAGATTATGTATAAAAATATTGTTGTATCAACAAAAATTACCCAATTAAAATAATATGTACTTATCAGAAGTTTCAACAGAACTGGAATCTGTTGTTGAGTCATGTATAAAAAAGCATGGCAAGTTTCTAATTGCCATTTTGCAGGAAATACAGAAACATTACAATTATCTTCCTGAGGATGCAATGAAATTGCTTGCAGATAAATTAAACATGCCTCTTCGTAATATTTATGGGGTTGCAAGTTTTTATAAGGCTTTTAGCTTTACTCAAAAAGGGAAGCACATAATAACTACATGCACTGGTACTGCATGTCATGTACGCGGTGGTTCGAGAATTGTCGACGCAATAACCAGAGAATTAGGCATAAACCCGGGTGAAACCACTAAAGACTTATTGTTTACACAGGAAACTGCGGCCTGTCTGGGTTGTTGTGCTATGGGACCTATTGTTGTTGTGGATGGTATTTATCACTCTAATGTCAAACCAACAATGGTTAAAAAAATTATTGAACAGACAAAGGCCGGCATAAAAAAGACCGATATAGAAAAATATAAACACATTTTTCCTGTTAAGGTTAGTTGTCCCCGATGCAACCACAGCTTGATGAACACTGAACACCTTATTGATAATTACCCGTGCATTCATATTACTATATCATTCGGTCGTAAACACGGGTGGCTAAGGTTATCTTCGCTTTATGGTAGTTATAGTACTGAATCAGAGCATGAAATACCAATAGATACTGAAACAAACTGCTTTTGCCCGCATTGTCACGCAGAGTTAACCAGTAGTTTTGAATGTCCGATATGTGGTGCAAATATGGTTCCCATGATGATTCGTGGTGGTGGAACTGTGCACTTCTGTCCTCGTCGCGGTTGTGAAGGACATATATTAGATGTTTAATTTTTATTTAGCAATTTGCTATTACTATATTAAGGCTAAAGGAATATGAAAAAAAACTCATCTGTTGAAGATTTTATCGGTTTTCGGAAACTTATTATGATTGAAGCTGAGGGAAAAAAGCCCTGTTTGGTATTATGTGCAGGTACAGGGGGTCAGGCAAGCGGATCGAATGACATCATGCGTATGATTAAACGTTACATAATCGAGCAAGATCTTCATGATAAAATATCACTCAGGATAACCGGTTGTTTAGGTTTTTGTGAAATGGATCCTTTCATTATAGTTGAACCCAGCAATAATTTATACCCGAAATTAAGTACAGAGGATGTGCCCAAAATTATTGATGCAGCAATTGACGGAAAGGTTATTGAAGAGATGCTCTACAGGCAGCCGGGTGATGTCAAGAGGTACGATTCGCAACAAGATATTCCTTTTTTCAAGAATCAAACCCGCACAATTTTAGGAAAAAACCAGAGAATTGACCCAATAAGGATCTACAACTATATCAATGACGGAGGGTATGAGGCATTTGAAAAGGTAATATCCGATCCAAATCCTGATTGGATTATTTACGAAATTAAAAAAGCTGAGCTCAGGGGGCGTGGGGGAGCAGGATTTCCAACAGGCAGAAAATGGGAAGCCGCACTAAAATCAGGTAATAATTCGACAAAAAAATTCATTGTATGCAATGCAGATGAAGGCGACCCGGGCGCTTATATGGACCGTAGTCTTTTGGAAGGCAATCCTCATCTTATTATTGAAGGTATGATAATTGCCGGGATAGCCATTGGCGCCACACAAGGTTTTGTTTATGTACGAAGCGAATATCCGTTAGCAATTAAGCACTCAATGATCTCTATACGTCAGGCGCGTGATATTGGCATACTTGGCGAAAATATACTTGGTACTGGTATTGATTTTGACATTGAAATTGTTCGTGGTGCAGGGGCTTTTGTTTGCGGCGAAGAAACTGCCCTTATCAAATCCATTGAAGGACAAATGGGTCAACCAAAACAACGGCCACCATATCCTGTTAACAAGGGGCTTTGGGGATATCCTACTTGCATAAACAATGTGGAAACCCTCGCGAATGTGCCGGTAATAATCAGCAATGGTGCAGATGAATATATTAAAGTTGGTGTACCGGGTAACAGGGGAACAAAAATATTCTCTCTTGTTGGAAAGATAAAAAATACCGGACTTGTTGAGGTTCCTTTAGGAACAACAATAAATAAGGTGGTATATGATATAGGTGGCGGTCCTTCAGGAGAAGCAAAAATTAAAGCAATACAAACCGGTGGTCCTTCAGGTGGCTGTATACCTGAAGAAATGTTTGACCTTCCAATTGATTATGAAAGCCTGAACAAAGTTGGTTCTATTATGGGATCAGGGGGTATGATAGTGATGGATGAAAATACCTGTATGGTCGATATTGCAAAATATTTTACCAATTTTCTGCAGGAAGAATCCTGCGGAAAATGCTCAACATGCAGGGAAGGCACCCAAAGAATGAATGAGATACTTACAGATATCACAGAAGGTCGTGGTAAAATGGAAGATTTGACTTTACTTGAAGAATTGGGACAGGTAATTAAAGATGCGTCAATGTGCGGGCTGGGTCAGACTGCACCTAATCCTGTTCTGGCAACAATTAAATATTTCAGAGAAGAATATATTGACCATATTGTAAAGAAAAAATGTAAAGCTACTGTATGTCAGGAAATTATTTCTTCTCCCTGTCAATATACCTGTCCTATTGATACAGGTGTTTCTGCTTACGTTGCTTTAATAGCTATGCAAAAATATACTGAAGCTCTGGAAGTTATTAAAGAAAAAAACCCGTTTGCCTCTGTTCTTTCACGTGTCTGCCATCATCCCTGTGAATACAAATGTAAAGCAGGTGATGGCGGGGATCCTGTTGCAATAAGGGATCTTAAAAGATTTGCTACTGATTATGGAATTGAGAATAATTTATTTTCTACAACTGAACCTGTTGAAAAGACTAATGGTATAAAAGTAGCTGTTATAGGTTCAGGTCCTGCAGGACT